>CAZSSR010000039.1:0-11188 GCA_964609605.1 uncultured Bacillaceae bacterium
ATCCAGAGAAAGTTATAGTAAATGAAATAATACGTGAAAATCAGATTGTTTATGAATTATCTGTTGCACCTGAAGATATGGGAAAAATCATTGGTAAAAAAGGCCGTATCGCTAGGGCAATAAGGACATTTGTAAGTGCAGCAGCAGTGAAAAAGAAAAAACGAGTTACTATAGAAATCATCTAAGAAAAGGGTAGGGGAGTTTTCTCCGCCTTTTTTTGTCCAGATAGGGGGAAAAAAATTGGCCTCTAAATTTTTCAAGGTCGGGAAAGTAGTAACTACACATGGAATTAAGGGTGAAATTAGAGTTTATTCATATACTGATTTTCCAGAAGAGCGTTTCGCATCTGGGAATCAAATATATATTGGAGAAATTGATAATCCGACTAATTTTATTGTTGACGTTCAATATTCTAAACCTCATAAAAATATGTACATATTAAAGTTTCAACAATTAAATATGATAAATGATGTGGAAAAATTCAAGGGTTTTTATTTGTGGATACCTGAGGAACAACAAAAGGAACTGGATAAGGACGAATTTTACTATCACCAAATTATTAATTGTTCGGTTGAAACAATGGATGGACAAGAGTTAGGTATTGTTAAAGAGATTTTATCGACAGGTGCAAACGATGTTTGGATTATAAAATCAAATGATAAAAAAGAGGATATACTTATTCCTTATATTGAACAAGTAGTTAAAGAAGTTAATATTAAAGAAAAAAAGATTATTATTGAGCTTATTGAGGGATTATTAGATTAGGTGATGATAATGAAGATAGATGTATTAACACTTTTTCCAGAGATGTTTTATGGAGTGCTTAACTCAAGTATTTTAAAAAAAGCACAAGAAAAGCAATTAGTAGATATAGATTTAATTAATTTTAGAGATTACTCAACAAACAAACACAAGGAAGTAGATGACTATCCTTACGGTGGAGGAAATGGAATGGTTTTAAAGCCAGAACCAATATTTGATGCAGTAGAAGCTATAGATAATTGGGATAAGGCAAAAATAATCTTATTAACTCCTCAAGGTAAAGTATTTAATCAAAGAGTAGCTGAAAAATTAAAAGACGATAAACATTTAATTTTCATTTGTGGTCATTATGAAGGCTTTGATGAAAGAATAAGAGAATATTTAGTAACGGACGAATTATCTATCGGTGATTTTGTAATGACTGGTGGAGAGTTAGCTGCTATGGTTGTTATTGATAGTGTAGTGAGGTTATTACCTTCCGTATTAGGAAATGATCAGTCATCTTTGAATGATTCCTTTAGCAGTGGATTATTAGAATATCCGCAATATACTAGACCTGAAATTTATCGGGGATGGAAAGTACCTGACGTCCTTATTTCCGGTCATCATGCGAATATTAATGAATGGCGCAGAAAGGAATCTCTAAAGAGAACAGTTGAACGAAGAAGTGATCTTATTAATAAAGCTTTATTAAATGGCGAAGAAAATTAATATCGTAGTTGTATTTCGTTTTATACTATGATAAAATATTGTCTGTTGATTAAGGTGGTCCGCTAGCTGAAAAAAACAGTTATGAACATTTATTTGGAAGGAGGGTATCAACATGAATATAGTAGACGATATTAGAAATGAGAATCTTCGCACTGATCATCCAGAATTTCGTCCTGGAGATACAATTCGTGCACATGTTAAGGTAATAGAAGGACAACGTGAACGTATCCAAATATTTGAGGGTGTTGTTATAAAAAGACGTGGTTCTGGTATTAGTTCAACATTTACAGTTCGTAAAATCTCTAATGGTGTTGGAGTAGAGCGTACATTACCATTACATTCACCGAAGGTTAGTAAAATCGAGGTTATGCGCCGTGGTAAGGTACGTCATGCTAAATTATATTATTTACGTAAATTACGGGGTAAAAAAGCTCGTATCAAAGAAAGAATGTAATTGCTTAATAATTTTAAGAAACGGGGCTTGTTTTATACAAGCCCTTTTTTATTAAATTTATCTAGATTGAATTAATGTCACTAAATTTGATTTGATATGCGAGGAGATATATTATGAAAGCAAATGTGGTTAAGGAAATATTAGATTGGGTTAAATCTCTGGTTATCGCTGGTATTATAGCTTTTATTATACATACATTTTTATTCGCATTAGTTATTGTAGATGGGTCTTCAATGGAACCTACATTACATAATTCTGAAAGGTTAATATTGAATAAAATATCTTATAGTTTTAATCAGCCTGAACGCGGTGATATTATTGTTTTTCATGCAAACAAATCAGATGATTATATAAAGAGAGTAATTGGCTTACCAGGTGAAACGATTGAGGTTAAAGATGATCAATTATATATTAATGGTGAATTAACTCTGGAGCCGTATTTAAATAGTGAAGAAGTGAAAATTAACTCGATTGATTCTGTATTAACAAAAGACTTCGGTCCAGTTAAAATAGAAGAAGGTCACATATTTGTTATGGGAGACAATCGAAATAATAGTACTGACAGTAGAATAATTGGAACTATTCTTATTGATGAGGCAATTGGCAAGACAAATATTATTATTTGGCCATTAAACAAAATTGGTAAAGTAGATTAATTAAGTTATATTAAAGTAGGTGGCATTATAATGACAATTCAATGGTATCCAGGACATATGGCTAAAGCTAAGAGGGAGATTCAAGCAAAGTTAAAATTGGTTGATATCGTTATTGAATTATTAGATGCAAGAATACCTTTATCTAGCCGTAATCCGATGATTGATGATATTGTATTGAAGAAGCCAAGATTAATTTTATTAAATAAATATGATTTAGCTGACCCTGGAATTGTTAATAGTTGGATTAGTTTTTTTAAGAGTCAGGGAATTGATGCTATTCCAATTAACTCTATTAGTAGTAAAGGGATAAACAATATAATTCTTCAACTAGAAAAACTGATGGTTGATAAAAGAGAGAAATTAATAAAAAGAGGAATAAATTCTTATTCTATTAGAACAATGATATTAGGTATCCCAAATGTTGGGAAATCATCCTTGATAAATAGATTAGCTAATAAAAAGGCTACAAAAACTGGTGATAAACCTGGTATTACAAAAGGTCAGCAATGGATTAAAGTGGGTAAATCAATTGATTTACTAGACACGCCAGGTATTTTATGGCCTAAATTTGATGATCAAAAGGTAGGTTATCGTTTAGCTGCTACAGGAGCTATCAAGGATGAATTGTTTCATTTTGATGATATTGCTTTATTTATAATTGAATATTTTAGAAATAATTATCCTGAAAAATTAAAAGAAAGATATAATTTGATTGATATGGCTGAGGACAATATAGATATTATTAGACAGATTGGCAAAAATCGTGGTTGTTTAATTTCTGGGGGAGATATTGATTTTGATAAATCTTCAGCACTAATTATTAGAGAATTAAGAGCGGGAAAGTTAGGACGTTTTTGTTTAGAGAAACCATAAATTAAAGTGTGCAGAGGCACGCTTTTTTTGATATTATTTTTTATATATTAAAGATTATAAGGAGAAAATGATGTTAGAACATGAGGAAAGACTTTGGAAGCAAGGAATAAAATTAATTGCTGGGATTGATGAAGTTGGTAGGGGTTGCTTATGTGGCGATGTTTTGGCAGCCTGTGTTATTTTAAAAGAAAATGAATATATCGAAGGTGTTAACGATTCTAAAAAATTAACTCCCAAAAAAAGAGAAGAATTATTTGAAATTATTCAAGAGAAGGCTATAGCAATAGGTGTAGGAAAGATAGATTCTAAAATAATTGATGAGATAAATATTAAACAAGCAACACGATTGGCAATGAGAATGGCTGTAGATTCAATGGATATAAGACCAGAGATTTTATTAATTGATGCTGAAGAAATTGATACTGATCTTCCTCAAATCTCTTTAATAAGAGGAGATGCAATTAGTCAATCAATCGCTGCCGCGTCGATTATTGCAAAAGTAACTCGGGATAGAATGTGTGAAAAATGGGATTTAGAATATCCTGGATATGGAATTAAACAACATAAAGGTTATGGAACAAAACTACATATTGAAATGCTACAAAAAAATGGTCCATCACTTATACATAGAAGAACATTTCTTTCGAATATACTCCAACATTCGATTTTTGATAATATTTGAATTAATAAATATAAGCAATAACTGGGGATGAGATTATGAATCAGATTAATTCTTTATTAGAATCATATATAAATATGTTTAAAAATGATGGTAAATTGAACTTATTTAACTTACAACCAGGACAAATTGTAAGAGGTCAGGTACTTGAATTAATAGGTAATAACAATGCGTTAGTCGCTATTAATAACAATAAGTTATTAGCGAGATTAGAAATTCCTCTTATTAAGGGTCAAAGCTCATGGTTTGTTGTTACCTCAGTTGGAGATGAAATAAAATTAAAGATTTTAGCAGATGATTCCAAAGCAAATAAAGCAGTTACCGATTTACATGGCTTGATGAATAAGCTTGAAATTAAAAATACCGGAATGAATAAAACGATTTTAAATGAAATTATAAAAATGGAGATACCACTTGAAAAAGACTTGGTAAAGAATATTACAAGTGTTGTAAAAGATAATCAAGATATTGGAAATGTTATGCAAGCAGTAAAATTATTAAATACTAAAAACATGCCAACCAGTTCTAATAATATCCTTTCTATTAATGAATTTTTTCAAAATTATGATCTAATAAATAAGTTAAGTGATATCAAAAATGACATTCAAAAAATATTGGTTAGAATTAATAATGATAATGTAGACAAATTATCTATTAGTAAAAGCACTGATTTTGATGCGAATAAAACAGTATCTGATAATAATATGGTTAATTTGCAAAATTCAGATAAAATGATTTTTCAATTACAAAGAGCTTCATCTCAGATTGAAGATATACTTGATAACTTTAAGTATTATAATAATAGTAAAACTATTGATATTAATCATGTTAAGGTTAATAATGAGCTTGAAAATTTTAATATAGAAAAAATTGATTCAAAACAAATATTGATGAATATAACAAAATATATTGATTTACTACAACAACAATATTCACCTAGTTCAATTGGAAATAATTTAATTAAAGGGTTAGAGGATATTCTTATATATAAAAGTAATTTACCTGCGGAATTAACAACGAATATAGAGAGAACTGTTAATCATATAATTGGACAAAATATTGCTTTAGTACAAGAACAGTCGCTATTCTCACAAACAATTTTACAGTTTCCAGGACTTGTCTCATTTTCAGGAAAGCCAGTTTTTATTCAAATACATACCAAGAGAGAAGAAAATAGTAATAACATTGATCCTGAGGACATAATGCTAATATTTTTATTTGATTTAGATAATCTTGGTGATTTGATGGTTCAATTGAAAATATTACATAAACAATTATTTTTGCAGATAAATAACGATAATCCTAATATTAAAAGTATAATTAACATTTTAGAACCTGAATTTATTAATTTTATAGAAAAAAGTGGTTATCAGACAACAGGGTTAAGTGTTACATCTATTAAAAAAAAGCAAAATATTAATAACTCTTCTTATCAATCAGTGTATGAGGGAGTGGATATTAAAATATGAATGAAAAGGAAATAAAAAAAGCGATAGCTTTGAGATATGAGCCTAATAAAAAGAATGCACCACACGTTATTGCCAAAGGAAAAGGCGAAGTAGCAAACAGAATTATTGAACAAGCTGATAAGCATGAAATAAAAATACACGAGGATAGCACATTAGTACAGATGTTATATCAAATAGATATTAATGAACAAATACCATATGAATTATATCCTATAATTGCTGAGGTTT
The DNA here is from genome assembly GCA_964609605.1 of uncultured Bacillaceae bacterium. Lineage (GTDB taxonomy): Bacteria > Bacillota > Bacilli > Tepidibacillales > Tepidibacillaceae > CAZSSR01. The sequence goes on from CAZSSR010000039.1 coordinate 5,833, forward strand.
TTTCTCTAATTTATCAAGCTGAAAAAATAGCGGAAAGAAAGATTAATTATGATAAATAAAAAAACATATGGTAAATGGGGAGAAAATAAGGCAAAAGAGTATTTACTAAATATAGATTATGTTCAGATAGCTGATAATTGGCAAAATAGATTTGGTGAGATAGATTTAATAATGTTTGAAAATGAGCAAGTAGTTTTTATAGAGGTTAAAACTAGAAGAAATAGTAGTTTCGGTTCTGCAATTGAATCGATCAATAAAACTAAACAACAACAAATAATTAAGATGGTAGAGATGTTTTTACAATATAAAAATTGGTGGGATAAATCATTTAGAATTGATGTTATCACAATTGTAGGAGAGACTGATCAATTTGATTTAACACATATTAAAAACGCAATTGAACTTTAAAAAAAGTCTAACTAATTAATAAAGTATAATTTTATTAATTAGTTAGACTTTTATAAAAAATATTAAATCAAAAAAAGGGTTTTTAGGAATTATTTAGAAGTATATTTAGAGGTGTTTATTATGTATGCAAAAGTTAAAGGCTATTCTATTATCGGGATAAAAGGATACCCTATTGATATTGAAGTGGACTTAGCCAATGGACTACCACAATTTCAGATTGTAGGATTACCAGATTCATCAATAAGGGAATCAAAGGACAGAGTGCGCGCAGCGATAAAAAACTCTAACTATGAATTTCCCTTAAAGAGGATTACTGTCAATCTTGCACCAGCGGATGTAAGAAAGGAAGGATCGGCGTTTGATTTGCCAATTAGTATTGGAGTACTATTAGCTGCAGATCAAATAAATATACATAATTCAATAAATTTTGAGGAAACTCTTTTAATTGGTGAATTATCACTTGATGGAACGTTGCAATCGGTAAGTGGAATATTACCGATTGCAATAGCAGCTAAAGAGAATGGAATAAAAAATATAATTATTCCTGAAAATAATTTTGAGGAAGCATCATTAATTATTGGATTAAATGTGTTAAGTTTTTTAAATATTAAAGAAGTAATTAATTATTTAGAAAGTGATCAGACAGTTGAATCTATTAAAATATCTAATAGAACTTGGGGAATAAATAAAATAAAAGAAATAAAAGATTCAGATGATTTTGACGATGTTAAAGGACAATATCACGTTAAAAGAAGTATCGAGGTTGCAGTTGCAGGAATGCACAATTTATTAATGATAGGACCTCCTGGCTCTGGTAAAAGTATGTTAGCAAAAAGGATTCCTGGAATTTTACCAGATTTAACATGGGAAGAAACACTTGAAATAATGAAAATTTATAGTGTAGTTGGTGAGTTAAAAGGTGATAATAAAATAATTACAAAGCGACCATTTAGAAGCCCGCATCATTCTATTTCTGTTGTTGGTTTAATAGGTGGAGGGTCAAGTCCTAAACCAGGTGAAATAAGTTTAGCTCATCGTTGATTATTGTTTTTAGATGAAGTACCCGAGTTTCCTAGAGCGGTTCTAGAAAGTCTCAGACAGCCACTGGAAGAAGGTATGGTTAATATTAGCAGAGCAAGAGCTTCATATATATATCCTGCTAAGTTTATGCTTGTAGGGGCTATGAATCCATGCAAATGTGGGTATTATGGTGCTGATGTACCAAATCACCAATGTCACTGTACTATTCCTGAAGTTCATAGATATAGAAACAAGATATCTGGACCATTTCTAGATCGATTTGATTTACATATTGAAGTACCATGGGTAAATATTCAAACTTTAAGAGGTAATAAAAAAGAAAAAAATTCAAAAAGCATGCAAGATACTATTAACATTGCAAGAAAAATGCAAGTAGAAAGATTTGCCAATAATAATATACAATTTAATTCAGAAATGAATACAAAGCTTGTAAAAAAACATTGTTCTTTAGAGCCTAAAGCAGAAGAATTATTACGATTATCATTTAATCATTATGGATTAAGTGGACGAACTTTAGATAGAATATTAAAACTATCCAGAACAATAGCCGATTTAGATGAAAGTAAGGATATTAAGTTATCACATTTGGCTGAAAGTCTGAATTATCGGGTATTAGACAGAAGAGAATAATTGGAGGATAGAAATTAGATGAATATCCATGAGTATCAAGGGAAAGAAATTCTTAGAAACTATGGTATACCAACTCCTAAAGGTATGGTTGTTTTTACAGTTGAAGAAGCTATTCAGGCTGCAATAAATCTAAATTCGAAGTCAATTGTTATAAAAGCGCAAATACACGCTGGTGGAAGAGGAAAGGCTGGCGGTATAAAAATAGTTAAGGATTTAAATGATACTCGAAAGATAGTGGAACAATTATTCGGAAAAATATTAATAACTAAACAAACTAAATTAGCTGGTAAAAAAATTACTATATTATTAATAGAAGAAGAATTAAGCATTAAAGAAGAATATTACGTTAGTATAACTATTGACAGAACTAATGATAAAATAGTTATTTTAGCTTCGAATATGGGAGGGATAGACGTTGTAAATTCATTAAAAAAATCATCGGATAAAATATTTACAGCAGCTATTGATTTTAAAACTGGATTAATGCCTTTTCAGGCTGAGAGAATTGCTTTTTCTCTAAATATACCTAATAATTTAGTTAATAGCTTTGTAGATATACTTATGAAGCTATATCAGGTATTTATAGACAAGGATTGCTCGTTAATTGAAATTAATCCATTTGCTTTAACTAATAATCAAGATTTAATAGCTTTAGATGCTAAATTTAGCTTTGATGATAATGCACTATTTCGTCATCCGGAAATTAGAAAATTAAGAGATGATAGCGAAGAAAAACCAAATGAAATTAGAGCCTCTGATTTTGGGTTTAAATATATTGATTTGGAAGGAAATATTGGCTGTATTGCTAATGGTGCTGGGTTGGCAATGGCTACAATAGATATTATTAAATATTATGGTGGTGAACCTGCCAATTTTTTAGATATAGGTGGCGGAGCATCAATAGAAAAAGTTTATGAGGCATTTAAAATGCTATTATTAAACAAAGATATTAAGGGTGTTTTTGTTAATATATTTGGAGGAATTATGAAATGCGACTTATTTGCAAAGGTAATTATAGATGTAGTTAAAGAAAATGGATTAGAGATTCCTTTAGTTGTTCGCATGGAGGGAACAAACAATGAAATTGGCAGAAGTATACTAGAAGAATCTAATATTAATATTTCTATGGCTGATTCAATATCTGAAGGGGCAATGCAAATAATTAAATTAATAGGAAATAAGAGGATGGGCATGTAATGAGTATATTAATTGATAGAAATACAAAAGTTATTGTACAAGGAATAACAGGACAAGCTGGGAAGTACCATACAGAACAATGTTTAAAATATGGTACAAAAATTGTTGCGGGAGTTAGTCCTGGTAAAGAAGAGACGGAGATTCTTGGTGTGCCTGTTTATAATACGGTAAAAAAAGCAAAAATTATGACTAAAGCTAATGTTTCAATTATATTTGTTCCTGCTGAATCTGCTAAAGATGCAATTATTGAAGGGATTGATGCAGAATTGGATTTAGTTGTTTGTATTACAGAGGGAATTCCGGTATTAGATATGATTGAGGTTAAAAGCTTTATGGAAGGAAAGAAGACACGCCTATTAGGTCCCAATTGTCCAGGGATTATTAGTCCTAGTGAATGTAAAGTTGGTATTATGCCAAATAATATTCATTTATTGGGAAATGTAGGAATAGTATCAAGGAGTGGAACGTTAACTTATGAGGCAGTTAATCAGCTTACAAATAATGGAATAGGTCAGTCAACAGTTATTGGGATAGGTGGTGATCCGATTAGCGGAATGAGTTTTATAGATGCTCTTGAAATGTTTAATGATGATCCAAATACTAACGCAGTACTTATGATTGGAGAGATTGGTGGTTCTGACGAGGAAGCAGCAGCAGTATGGGTAAAAGCACATATGAAAAAGCCAGTTATAGCCTATATAAGTGGTCAACATGTACCAAGTGATAGAGCAATGGGACACGCTGGTGCAATCGTTTTAGGATTAAATGGAACTACAAACAATAAAATTGATAGATTAATGGAGGCAGGTGTAACCATAGTAAATACACCAGCAGAAATTGGAACTACATTAGTAAATGTTCTTAAGAAAAATAACTTATTTTAATATATTTTGAAATAATAATTATTAACTGGAGGTGGAATATCTGAAGAACAGAGATATATTAATATTATTACACGGGATTAAAGGTGTTGGATGGAAGACTATTGAGAAAATTATTATGTCTATATCTCCACTTAACAAATTATTTATAATGAATTCTCTTGAATTATCAATGAATTCAGGGATACAATATAAAATGGCGGAAAAAATCATTGAAGAATTATATAATGTAGATAATATTAAAGGATTTAAATCTATGGTTCAAAATTGGGAATCCAATAACGTAAAAATCATTACATATTATGATAGTAATTATCCTACAATGCTTAAAGAAATTGCGCAACCGCCTTGGGTTCTGTATACTATTGGTGATTTTAACTTAATTAATTCATACACATTAGCAATTGTTGGTACAAGAAATCCAACAAATTACGGAAAAATAATTACAGAAAGGATTTCAAAAGATCTGGTTAATTATGAGTTTGTTATTGTAAGTGGAATGGCTCGAGGTATTGATAGTGTAGCACATAAAAGTTCTTTAGATAACAAAGGAAAGACGATAGCTGTTCTTGGATGTGGAGTAGATATTATTTATCCTAAGGAGAATAATATTCTATATAAAGAGATAATTAATAAAGGGTTATTAATATCTGAATATCCCCCTGGAGAGAAACCAATTCCAGGGTATTTTCCACAAAGGAATAGAATAATAAGTGGGTTGTCATATGGAACATTGGTTGTTGAAGCTTCTATTAGTAGTGGTTCTCTGATTACTGCTCAATATGCTGTAGATCAATCTAGAGAAGTTTTTGCGATACCAGGTCCGATATCATCAATTAACAGTATGGGGACTAATTCACTTATTAAACAGGGTGCTAAATTGGTGCAGAGCGTGGAGGACATTATTGATGAATTTCCTTATTTATCGTTAAATAGAAAACAACAGATAAAACAAGAAATCAAAATAACAGATAATGAATATAAAATTTATAATATTTTAGGAGTTGAACCAATACATATAGATGAAATATATGTAAAAACTAATTTTGAATTATCTGAGGTATATGAAAATATTTTAGCGTTACAATTCAAAGGAATCATAAAACAACTTCCAGGTGGGTTATACATAAGGAAGATAAATTTGTAAAAAGATAACTGAATAATTTGACAAATACAAGTCTACTATTAAATAATAGGAA
>CAZSSR010000040.1:0-2788 GCA_964609605.1 uncultured Bacillaceae bacterium
AATTGCAAATACTTTACCTCTAATTTTTAGTTTGATATCAGAAATTATTAAGATGAATGAATTTATTCTTGCTACACAATTTAAAACAGAAATGATATTTTCAATAATAGGTATAATTGTAAAATTATTAATTGGGTTTGCTCTTCTTATTTGGAGTAAAAAATTGACGAAATTATTAAGTAAATTAGGATAATTTGAGTTAATAATTTCGAATCTAATAAAAGAGCTTTTAACGCTATATTGATATTTTAAATTATTGAATTTTAATTTAAAAATGAGTAGTACAATTATGAAAAAAAATAATAATAAAAAAGTGAGAGCTATTCAAGGCTAAGTCTTTATTTGCTCCATTTTTTATAATAATTTTAGTTATATAAGTGATTATCGACTAAATTTGACATATTTATCATGTTAAATATAATAATTTTCTTGACAGATATCTACTAAGGCTATATTGTGTATGATGTAGACAATATAATATGTAAGCAAATTCATCGAAAGGTGGAGACGCAAAGCCACAGATCTAAATATAGAAATTATATATGATGGCTGGGTTGCCAAAGTTTTTTAGAATAGTAGGCAAACCATATTGTTCTTTTTTTAATAAGAACATAATATGAATCTGTTAACATATATTAATTAAACGGTGAAAGGAGGGTATAAATTGAGAAAAATAGCTGTATTTACGTTAATATTCACATTGGTATTTTTATTATTTACACCAACAGTGTTTGCGTCTAATAATGCAGATAGTGTAGTAATTCAGGTAGAAAAGGCTAATGAACAAATTGATAAAAAGATTGATAAAGCAATAGAACAAGCTGAGAAATTTTTAGATACAAAGAATGAAGATATGTTAATTGATAAAATAATTGACAAACTAATCAATCAAACAACCATGATAGCTGATAAAATGATCGATAAAGCTGAAAAAAGCGATGTAGAGGTATATTGTGAGTTAATTGAAGTAGAGATTGGTGGACAAATTATTCAAGTTGATCCATTAATAATAGGTGGAGCTTAATAGTATAAATTGTTAAAGATTTATATAAAATATCTCATTCATGAGTTTATATGGAGATAAAAGAATACTAAATAGTATTCTTTTTTTTAGTGCAAATTGTAATAATTTAAGTTAATATATAAACGTAGAGTTAATAATTATTTGTGTAATAATCATGCAGAAAAGAATGCTATGTATCAGGAGGAAACTATGGAAGATGGTTTTTTTATAGGGGATGTTGACAAATATATAGATAAATTTGTCCAATTATCAGGAGAATTAAGATTATTAGCTAAAGGTGATGGAGCTGAGGTAATGGTTCAAATGATAAAGGCTGATAAAATTGTATTTATTCATCCTGATGATATAGACGAAACCATGGAATTTTTTTATATCCTAGAAGGTAAATTAGAAGTAAATAAAAATAACGTGTTATCTTTATTAAAGAATGGGGATTATCTCTATGTACATCATTTAAAAGAGACAATTCAATTTACTACAATTACTGATGTTATGTTATTATATTTTTCAACACATCCACAGTTTCATTTTCTAAGTACTGCTATAAAAGAACTATTAGAGATTGAACTTAAAATAGAGGAAAAGGATCATTATACGCGTAAACATGTTCTAAGAGTGAAGGAATATGTAATTAAGATTGGTAATAAATTAAATTTGCCAAAAGATAGAATTGAAATATTAGTTTTTTCAGCATTATTCCATGATCTTGGGAAGGTGTATATACCTGATAAAATATTAAATAAACCGGGGAAATTAACTGAGGAGGAATTCGAATTTATTAAAAAACATCCTTCTGATGGGGCAGAATTGGTTAAAAATACGTATTTTAAAAATATGGCGGATATCATAGAACAGCATCATGAAAGAATTGATGGATCAGGATATCCTTATGGACTCAAAGGTAGTCAGATATTATTAGAAGCTAGGATAATCTCTATTGCTGATGTTTTTGACGCGATGACTACTGATAGGCCATATAGAAAAGGGTTGTCGCCGACTGAAACGGTGGAAGAACTTAATACTTTTAAAGGGGTATTATATGATGAAGAAATTGTTGACTGTTTTGTCGGGATACTTAAAGAAGAGGGAATAATATAAACAGACTGGAGAAAATGCCCTATTTCTGCGTTACTGTTCAATCTACGGTACTCACTTACCTTCAGTAAGCTCCGTTCCTTCGATTTTCACGTGCCTTGAACTAGAACATTTTCTCCAGTCTGTCTATATAGTTATAATATGTCCTATTTCTGCGTTACTGCTCAATCTTAGGTACGTTCGCACATGTAGTTTACAACTTGCTCACGATGTCCGTTACCTTTCTCTTAAGAAGTAAAATGCGAAGAAAGGTAACTTCCATAAGTACACAAAGTGCACAAGTTGCGCTAATAATGCTAAAGCATTAAGTCGCACTATGTCGCAAGTTGCAAACCACATATGCTCATGCTTATTCACAAGGTAAGCTCTGTCTGTTAATATAATTATAATTAGAGATGTTGAGATATTTTATGATATACCTAGATAATTATTGATATTTAGGTTTTTTTATAATTTAATGGTCAAAGATAGTCAAAGTCAGATGTTGAAAAAAGCTTCTAAATGTTATATAAATAGTGTATGGGGATTTATAATAGTGTCATTAAGAAACTAGCCCCTTATAAAGCTTTGTTATAATAGAATAATAATAGACAATAGCAAATAGTGTTATTTATATCAACATCCAGAAAGCCCTTTATCTACAAGATAAGGGGTTTGTATTTACACATT
>CAZSSR010000040.1:2798-11164 GCA_964609605.1 uncultured Bacillaceae bacterium
TAAATGGAAGGAGGGCTTTCTATGCAGTACAAGTATTACTATAAAGTTCTTGGAATCGATAAAAACGCTTCAAATGATCAAATTAAAAAAGCATATCGAAAACTTGCAAAAAAATATCACCCAGATGTTAATCCAGACTACAAACAAGCTGAGGGAAAATTTAAGGAAGTTTCAGAAGCATATGAAGTATTGAGCGATAAGGAAAAAAGAGATAAATATGATAATTTCGGAAGTAAGTCTAATTTCGAAAACGGATCTGATTTTGATCCATCACAATACGGTTTTGGTAAGAATGTTAAATATGAGTTTAGATCTGATGATGGTCAAGATTATAGTAGCTTTTTTAAAATGTTTTTTGGTCAGGATTTCGGTTTTGAAGATAATTATCAATATTCGTCCGCGAATAATAGAAGGACTAGTCCAACACATAAGGGAGAAGATATTAGTGCTGAACTGGAAATAACTCTCGAAGAAGGTTTTAAGGGAGATAGTAAAAAAATTAGTATCAGAGAACAGGGTGGAACTAGAAGCCTTTCCTTTAAAATTCCTAAAGGTGTAAAAGACGGTGAAAAAATCAGACTTAAAGGGCAGGGAGAGGTCAGCCACTATGGAGGTCAAAAAGGTGATTTATTCCTTACTTTAAGAATAAAAGCTAATGATCGCTTTAGTCTTGAGGGTATTAACTTGATTACTTCGGTTGATATATTTCCATGGGAGGCGGCTTTAGGCGCTGAGAAAACAGTTAATACTTTAGATGGAAGGATACGCGTTAAGATACCAGCAGGCATACAAACAGAGAGTAAAATACGTGTTACTGGTAAAGGATATTTTGACAAGTCAGGGAAAAGGGGCGATTTATACCTGAAGGTTCGTATAGTAAATCCGCGCAATTTAACTGCTGAAATGAAAGAACTTTATGAAAAGCTAAGCCAGACATTAAAGGTTAAGGCTTAGTGTAAAGGGGGTTTAAAATAATGGATTTAGATAAATTTACAGAAAAAGCACAAGCTGCAATTGTTGCAGCACAGGATATTGCTTTAAGGATGGGACATCAACAGGTTGATGGTGAGCACATTCATCTCGCACTAATAACTCAGGAGGATGGGCTTATTCCTAAACTTCTTTTGTATCTTAATCAAAATGTCCAACTATATATTAAAGACTTAGAGGATGAACTTGAAAAGCTTCCAAAGGTTTCAGGCAGTGGATCAACAAGCTTGTATGTTACACGACGTTTTAATGAAATTTTGATGCATGCAGCTGATGAAGCAAAAAGATTTAAAGATGATTATACGAGTGTTGAACACATATATATAAGCTTGTTAAAAGAAGAAAAGACGCCATCTCAAATATTATTTAGGCGATATGGAATTACGGTTGAAAAATTTATGAATGCTCTTAGCAAGGTACGAAACAACCAGCGAATAACTTCAAATAATCCCGAAGAGACGTATGATGCTTTAAACAGATTTGGTCGTGATTTACTAGAGCTAGCGAAAGAAGGCAAGCTTGATCCAGTTATCGGAAGAGATGCTGAAATCAGACGTGCCATCAGAATTCTTTCCAGGAGAACTAAGAACAATCCAGTTTTAATCGGAGAACCTGGAGTTGGGAAAACTGCAGTGGTTGAAGGGCTTGCTCAAAGGATATTGAAAGGTGATGTTCCTGAGGGTTTAAAGGATAAGACAATATTTGCCCTTGATATGGGTTCGTTAATAGCCGGTGCAAAATACAGAGGAGAGTTTGAAGAAAGACTTAAAGCTGTTTTGAATGAAGTCAATAAATCGAACGGAAGAATAATTCTTTTTATTGATGAGATTCATAACATTGTTGGGGCAGGAAAAACTGAAGGTGCGATGGATGCAGGAAATATCTTAAAACCCATGCTTGCAAGAGGGGAGCTTCACTGTATCGGGGCAACTACATTAGATGAGTACAGAAAGTATATTGAAAAAGATGCAGCACTTGAAAGAAGATTTCAACCGATAGTTATTAATCAACCAACAGTAGAGGACACAATTTCAATTTTACGGGGTTTGAAGGAACGATTCGAAATTCATCATGGGGTTAGAATCACTGACAGCGCCATAATTGCAAGCAGTGTATTATCGGATAGGTATATCAGTGACCGCTTTTTACCAGATAAAGCTATCGATCTAATGGATGAGGCTGCTGCAATGATAAGGACAGAGATAGACAGCATGCCAGCTGAGCTGGACGAAAATCTCAGACGGATTATGCAATTAGAGATTGAACGTCAGGCCCTTAAAAAGGAAGATGATAAAATTTCGGCAGAAAGACTATTAATTTTAGAAAAAGAAATATCATCCTTAAAGGAAAAATCAGATAGCATGAAGGCTCAATGGGAGCTAGAAAAAGAAAATATTAAACGAGAGAAAAATTTAAAGGAACAAATAGAAGAAATAAAAAGAGAGATAGAAGAGGCTGAAAGGTCTTATGATCTAGATAAATTGGCAGTCTTAAAACATGGCAGATTGCCAGAATTACAGAAAGAACTTGAGGAAGAAAAGCAGCACAAAAGATTAAATGAAAATATTCTTTTAAAAGAAGAAGTAACAGAAGAAGAAATAGCTGAAATCGTTTCAAAATGGACAGGGATACCTGTTACAAAGCTTATGGAAAATGAAAAAGGCAAGCTGCTGAATCTTGAAGAATTGTTACACAGACGTGTAATAGGACAGGATGAGGCTGTAACAGCAGTAAGCGATGCTGTTATCCGTGCAAGGTCTGGTTTAAAGGACCCAAAAAAACCAATTGGTTCGTTTATATTTCTTGGTCCAACTGGAGTTGGTAAGACTGAGCTTGCCAAAGCTTTGTCTCAAGCCCTTTTTGATAATGAGGATAATGTTGTGCGGATTGATATGTCAGAGTATATGGAAAAACATTCTGTAGCTAGACTGATTGGTGCACCTCCTGGCTATGTAGGATATGAAGAAGGGGGTCAGCTTACCGAAGCTGTAAGAAGGAAGCCCTATTGTGTCATTCTTTTTGATGAAATTGAGAAGGCACATCCGGATGTTTTCAATGTACTTTTACAACTACTGGACGATGGTAGACTTACTGATAGTCAAGGAAGGACAGTTGATTTTAAGAATACGGTTATTATCATGACTTCGAATATTGGAAGCCAGTATCTTTTAAGCAATATTAGCAATACTGGTGAAATTGATGATAGTACAAAAGAAATTGTATTGAAAGAGCTTAATAGTCACTTTAAACCAGAGTTTTTAAACCGTGTGGATGAAATTGTTCTCTTTAAACCTTTAAGAAAAGAAGAAATCGCTAAAATTATTGATTTGGCTTTGACCAATATTCAAAAAAGACTTGATGATAGACAGATAAGCATTGAAATATCAGAGGAGGCCAAACTGTTTATGGCCCAAAATGCCTACGACCCAGTGTACGGTGCAAGACCTGTAAAGAGATACATGCAGAAATTCATAGAAACAGAAATAGGCAAAAAGATTATAAAAGGTGAGATTATCGACGGAGATAGTATTCATATAGGTGTAGTAGATAATAAGCTAATAATTAAGTCCTGATTATTTCAGGACTTTTTGGTTTTAAAAGATGTATAATAAAGTTACAATTAGGATTAGATATAGTAAGTTATATAGCTTATTAAAATTTAAAAGGGGGATTGCTATTATGAAAAAAATACTTATTTTTGTAATACTTATTTTAGTTAGCTTTACAATTTTATCAGGGTGCGGGAGTACTAATAGTGATGACGGTCCAGCTGTGACTCCACCTACGGAACCAAAAGAGCAAACTGAAGAGGTTGTGCTTTATTTTTCTGATAATGATTTAATGAATAACTATCGTGTTAAAACGGAGATTGTAATAAAAGAAGGGGAACAAGTGGAAAAGGCAGCACTTGAGGCTTGGATTAAAGGGCCTGAAAATGATGAGTTAACTGCTTTGATGAACAAGGCAGTGACTGTTGAATATGTTAAAGATGTTGACGGAATCGCCAATGTTAGTTTTTCTAAAGAAATCCAGGTAAACAATCTTGGATCAACTGGTGAATTAATGCTAGCTGAACAGATTTCTATGATTATGGAGCAATTCGGATATGAAAAAACTCAAATCTTAGTTGAAGGAAAAGTTGTCGAAACATTGCTTGGACATCTAGATGTGACACAACCGATTATTGCAGATGATCCAGAAAATTACCTTTGGATTGATGAAATTGAACCAAATAAAATTGTAATACAAAATCAAGCTTTTATAGTTTTTGAACCAGCTCCAAACACAGTAATTCAGAAGGATAATATTATTGTAAAAGGATTAGCAAGGGTTTATGAAGCTACGTTCAATTATGAATTTGAGGATGGCCATTTTGTTCTAGATGAAGGAACTACTATGGCATCAGAAGGTGCACCAGGTTGGGGAGAATTTGAGATAATTATTCAATTAGATGAGATTTTCGGTGAATCTGGAACAATTATCCTCTATGAAGAAAGTGCTAAAGATGGATCAAGAATTAATGAGTTGATAATACCTATTAAGGTTTTTAACTAAAATTTAATAAGGATTATATATATAATTATAATACGATTAATAAAGAAGGAATGATGAGGTAAAGTAGATGGATTTTAAAAAAGATATTATAAATGGTAAAACGGAGTATTTAATAAAAGAATTACATCGAGAAGACGAAAAAGAATTACAAATTTTTAATGAAAAATGCAGTGATTATTATATGAACATAGAAGGAAGGCAATCTCTTAAAGCCATTGGACATGAGCTTCTAAATGAATTACCGCCTAATAAATCACTTAGTGATAAGTTTGTTTTTGGTGTATATAAGGGAGAGAATGATTTAATCGCCCTAATAGATATTATCAAAGATTATAAGCTTGAGAAGGAATGGACAATTGGATTATTGTTGCTAGATCCAAGCGAAAGAGATAAAGGGTTAGGTTCTAAAATACATAATTTTTTGATTGAGTCGGTATCTGCTTATCAAGCTACTAAATTTAGATTAGGAGTAGTTGTCGAGAATCAAAGGGCATTAAATTTCTGGAGAAGAATTGGTTACGAGGAAATAGATAGAGTGACTATTAAGGTAGGAAACACAGATAGAAAAGTTATAGTTATGAATTATTTAATATAATGGATATATATTAAACTTGATTCTTAGATGCGGAGGTTTCCTATGAAAGAGTTATTCGATGGTGTAAAAGAATTTAGCAATGATGAATTTGAAAAAAATAAATTATTGTTTCAACATTTAAGTAACCAACAAGCTCCACATACTTTGTTTATTAGCTGTTCGGACTCAAGAATTATTCCATCAATGATAACTAAAAGTTTGCCCGGTGATCTTTTTATTATTCGTAACATTGCTAATATAGTACCATTTTATCGTGCTTCCTCTGAATATTTAGCAACTACCTCAGCAATAGAATATGCTGTAAAAGTACTAAATGTTAAAAATATTGTGATTTGCGGGCATACGGATTGTGGTGGATGCAGAGCATTATATGCTGATGATGAATTTTTAGATACTGTTCCTCATACGAAGAAGTGGTTAGAACTGGCTGAACCTGTAAAAGAGAAAGTTGAGAAATTAAGAGAAAAGTTTAATATTGATGATATTGAATGGTTAGTTGAACAGGAGAACATTATTTTACAAATCAATCATCTGCTAACTTACCCCTATGTTAAAGAAAAATATAAGGATAAAACATTAGAGATTTTTGGCTGGTATTATGATATCGGCAATGGAATCGTTTATAATTATAATAGATCGAAAAGGATTTTTGAAAAAATTGAGTAACATCTAACATTGAAAGGTAAAGTGATAGTATTGGGAAATTCTCAAATAAATAATTTGTTGCAACAATATTTTGGCTATCAAGATTTTAAAAATGGTCAAAGAGAAGTTATTGAACAAATTTTAAATAAGAAAGATGTTCTTGCTATAATGCCGACGGGTGCGGGTAAATCTATCTGTTATCAATTACCATCACTTATCTTCGATGGTGTTACTATTGTTATTTCACCGCTGATATCCTTAATGAAGGATCAAGTTGATACGCTATCGGAAACAGGTATCGAAGCTGCCTTTATAAATAGTTCGCTTAGTGTTAAAAAATTAGAGAATATTATGGCTAATGCAAAATTAGGAATGTACAAACTAATATATGTCGCACCAGAAAGACTGAATACGGACAGTTTTTTGCTGTTGCTCCAATCAATAAAGGTTTCACTGGTTGCAATTGATGAGGCGCATTGTGTATCTCAGTGGGGGCATGATTTCCGACCAAGCTATACTCGGATTTCTAAAATCACAAATTACTTACCAGATAGACCTGTAATGGCAGCTTTCACTGCGACTGCGACACCACAAGTTAAATCTGATATAATTAACTTATTAAAGTTAAATCAACCTTTTGCGTTAACAACTGGATTTGATCGGGATAATCTTTATTTTGAGGTTGTAAAGCCAGAAAAAAAGCTTCTTTATTTATTAGATTATCTTAAAGATAATAAAAGTAAATCGGGGATTATTTATGCATCTACGAGAAAAACAGTAGAATCGTTATCTGAAAAATTAAATGGTAAGGGTTATAGTGTTACAAGTTATCATGCTGGACTTTCGGAAAAGATGAGAACGAAAAATCAAGAGGATTTTTTATTTGACAGAGTTCGGATAATGGTTGCTACAAATGCCTTTGGAATGGGTATAGATAAATCAAATATATCTTATATTGTTCACTACAATATGCCGAAGAATATGGAAAGCTATTATCAAGAGGCTGGTAGATCAGGACGTGATGGAGAAAAGGCGGATTGTATATTATTATTTTCAGCAGCGGACATTGTAACTAACAAGTTTTTGATAGAAAAAGGTGGCGAAAGCGTAGATAAAGCTAATGATTATCAAAAATTGAACGAAATCGTAGACTATTGTAATACTGATAAATGTTTGCGAAAATATATATTAGAATACTTTGGGGAAAAGGGCACTAAGGAAAGATGCAATAACTGTGGCAATTGTAATAATACTATTGAACAAACCGATATTACAACTGAGGTTCAAAAGATATTTTCATGTATTAAGAGAATGAATGAACGCTTTGGTACAGGTTTAGTAACTGACGTTCTTCGTGGCTCAAATACAGAAAAAATAAGATTAATGGGATTCAACAATTTAACTACCTATGGGATTATGAAAGAATATCCTAAAACAACTATAAAAGAGATAATATCCTTTCTTATAGCTGATGGTTATATTTCTCTCAATGGAGACAAGTACCCTACACTAAAATTAAATCAATCTTCCTATGATGTTTTACAAGGGAAAGAGAAGATCTTCATTAGGCGTGCAGTTGTAAAACAAAAGCCTCATTTTGCAGATGATTTGATAATAGATAATTCAACTGTTGATATGGAATTATTTGAAATACTTAGGGTGCTTCGTAAAAAGTTAGCAGTTGAACAGAACGTACCACCGTTTGTTGTTTTTTCTGATATGACGTTAAAAGAGATGTGTAGCGCATATCCAGTAACTAACGAGGATATGCTAGAAATATCTGGTGTTGGAACATTTAAGCTAGATAAATATGGTGGAGAATTTATAGCAGCAATAAATGGTTATAAAAATTTGAAATGTATAGAAAGAGGTTAGTTTAGTAAAATGGGAAAAGAAATTGATATACAAGTTAATCCAAAGTTTAAAAAGAGGTTTCAAATGGGATATCCATTAATTCAAAAAGATTCATTAATTGATATTGAGCAGATAAGTGAAGAGGGAACAATCTTAAATCTTATCGATGAAAATAATACTTTTATCAGTAAAGGCTATTATGGGATACAAAACAAGGGTAAAGGGTGGATTTTAACCAGAAAAGCAAAGGAAATGATTGATCAAACTTTTTTTTATAATAGACTTAAAGTAGCGATAGATAAGAGGAAGCAATACTATTATGGTGATACTACAACAGCCTTTAGGGTTTTTAATGGCGAAGGTGATGGAATAGGTGGCTTAACAATTGATTATTACGATGGTTACTATTTAATTTATTGGTTCAATAAAGGCATATATCAATATAGGACTGAAATATTAAACGCAATAAACGATTTAATTGAATATAAGGGGATTTATCAGAAGAAAAGATTTAATTATGAAGGGGAATATATTAAAGATAATGATTTTATCAGTGGTGAAAAAGGCCACTTTCCGATTATTATAAAAGAAAATGGAGTCAATTATTCAATCAATTTAAATGATGGACCAATGGTTGGCCTGTTTTTGGACCAGAGAGAAGCGAGAAAAGCATTAAAAGAAAAATATGCTAAAGGAATTCATGCAACACCAACCCAAACACACCCAA
>CAZSSR010000041.1:0-11011 GCA_964609605.1 uncultured Bacillaceae bacterium
ATAGTAATAGCAAACCAATTTGACCAAGATGTCGCAAACAAAGTAAGAATTTTATATGGTGGAAGTGTAAAACCAGATAATATTGTAGCATTTATGAGCCAACCAGAAATAGATGGTGCACTTGTTGGTGGAGCCAGTTTGGAGCCAGACAATTTTAAAGCTTTAATAAGAGGCGCATCTAAAAAGTATAAGTAAGGGGGTAATAACAATGTCTAGACCAAAACCCTTAGTTTTGATAATAATGGATGGGTATGGTTTGCGAGATGAGAAGAAGGGTAATGCTATAAAGCAAGCAAACACCCCTAATATAGATCGTTTATGGAATGAGTGTCCCCATACAAAACTTGGGGCAAGTGGATTGGCTGTGGGTTTGCCTGATGGACAAATGGGTAATTCAGAGGTAGGGCACTTAAATATTGGCGCTGGACGTACAGTTTATCAAGACTTAACGAGAATATCCAAATCGATTGAAGATGGATTGTTTTTTAATAATGAAATATTTTTGAATGCAATTAGATATACAAAGAAAGAGGATAAAAAATTACACCTTTATGGTTTGTTGTCTGATGGTGGAGTACATAGTCATATTAATCATTTATTTGCATTACTTGAGTTAGCAAAAAAAGAAGGGTTAGAAAAAGTATATATTCATGCTTTTCTTGATGGAAGAGATGTTGCACCTGAAAGTTCAATAAAATACATAACGATGCTTCAAGCAAAGATAGACGAAATCGGCGTAGGCCAAATAGCGACAGTTCAGGGCAGATATTATGCGATGGATCGAGATAATCGTTGGGAAAGGACAGAAAAAGCATATAGAGCGATGGTATATGCTGAAGGACCTCACAATGTTGATCCAATAAAATTGATTCAAGAATCTTATGATAAAGGAATATCTGATGAATTTGTGATTCCTACAGTAATAGTTAAAGTTGATGGACAACCAATTACAACAATTAGTTCTGGGGATGCTGTAATATTTTTTAATTTTAGACCCGATAGAGCTATTCAAATATCACAGGCATTTACTAATAGAAATTTTCAAGAGTTTGAGCGAGGAGAGAATTATCCAAAGAATTTATATTATGTTTGTTTGACACAATTTAGTGAATCGATTGATAGTTTTGTTGCTTATAAGCCTACAAATTTAGATAATACAATTGGAGAGGTGATAAAGCAGAACGGTTTAAAGCAGTTAAGGATTGCAGAAACTGAGAAATACCCCCATGTAACATATTTTTTTAGTGGGGGACGTGAGAACGAATATGATGGGGAGATAAGAATATTAATACCATCTCCTAAGGTAGCAACATATGATTTAAAGCCTGAGATGAGTGCTGATGAAATTACAGAAGCTTTATTAAAGGAATTAGATATGGATAGATATGATGTTGTTATCCTAAATTATGCCAATTGTGATATGGTTGGACATTCAGGGAAAATGTTAGAAACGATTAAGGCAGTTGAGACAGTTGACGATAATGTTGGTAAGATTATCGATAAAATAAACTCTAAAAATGGAATAGCTATAATAACTGCAGATCATGGTAATGCCGATTTAATGAGTGATACTAATGGTAATCCAGTTACAGCTCATTCTACAAGTCTAGTTCCTCTTATAATTACAAAACAAGGACTTAAATTACGTGAAGGTGGAACTTTAGCGGATATTGCACCAACAATGTTAGAATTATTAGGGATTGATATACCTGCTGAAATGACAGGTAGAAGTTTAATTAATTAATATGAGGAGTGGTAATTATGACAATTATATCTGATATTTATGCTAGAGAGGTTTTAGACTCTCGAGGAAATCCGACGATTGAGGTTGAAGTTATTTTAGAATCTGGAGCAATGGGTAGGGCAATTGTACCTTCGGGTGCTTCTACTGGTGCTCATGAAGCAGTTGAATTACGAGATAATGATAACAATCGTTATTTAGGTAAGGGTGTTCTTACTGCAGTTACTAATGTTAATGAGGTTATTGCTCCTGAGTTGATTGATATGGATGCTTTAGACCAAATAGGAATAGATGAATTTTTAATTCAATTAGATGGAACGCCAAACAAGAGTAAACTAGGTGCTAATGCTATACTAGCAGTATCAATGGCTGTTGCTAGAGCTGCTGCGGATGCCTTAGGATTACCTTTATATGTTTATTTAGGCGGGGTAAATGCAAAAACGCTTCCTATTCCAATGATGAATATTCTTAATGGCGGTGAACATGCTGATAATAATGTTGATATTCAAGAATTTATGATTATGCCAGTAGGTGCTGATAATTTTCGTGAGGGATTAAGAATGGGAGCAGAGATCTATCATAATTTAAAAAGTGTATTGAAGAAAAAAGGCATGAACACTGCAGTAGGAGATGAAGGTGGATTTGCACCTAATCTTTCCTCAAATGAGGAAGCTATAATTATGATTATGGAAGCGGTAGAGCAAAGCGGCTACAAGGCAGGCGAGGAAGTATTTATTGCTTTAGATATTGCAGCAACAGAAATATATAAGGACAATAAGTATCATTTAGTAGGCGAGGGAATAATTAAAACTGCCGATGAAATGATCGATTATTATGAAGGATTGGTTGATAAATATCCGATTATCTCAATTGAGGATGGACTTGCTGAAGATGATTGGGATGGTTGGGCAAGATTATCTGAAAGATTAGGTAAAAAGGTTCAATTAGTAGGTGATGATTTATTTGTTACTAACACTGAACGTTTAGAAAAAGGGATAAATAATAATATCGCAAATTCGATTTTGATTAAAGTCAATCAAATTGGTACATTAACTGAAACGTTAGATACTATTGAAATGGCAAAACGAGCAGGATATACAACTGTGATATCTCATCGTTCAGGAGAAACAGAGGATTCAATAATTGCTGATTTAGCTGTAGCTGTTAATGCTGGTCAAATAAAAACGGGTGCACCATCGCGAACAGATCGCGTAGCAAAATATAATCAGTTATTACGGATAGAGGATGAATTAGCTTATATCGGGAAATATGCTGGTAAAAAGGCTTTTTATAATTTTAAATTATAAATTAAAGATTTATAAAATAGAAAACTCTACATAATGTGTAGAGTTTTTTCATAAAATTATGTAAGGGGGAAATAATGATGCTTCAGTTATTAACTATACTTGTAATTATTATTACTGCAATTATTTTCTTAATAGTAAATTTATTAAAAGTAAGTGGAAGAAAACCAATATCAGAGAGTAAGCAAATATTCATTATTAGTACTATTGGGATCTTTCTTCTGTTAGTTTTACTTGTAATTATCATATTAGCACTTATATAAAGAGATAAATCAATTTGAAATGTAAGTAAGATAAAAACCTTGCTATATATTTTTAACTTTATTAATAATTATTTTTTCAGTTTTTTCGTGACCAGAGAGATAGACACCAAACAATATCAATAAAAGTCCGAATATCATTGCCTGATTTATTGTCTCTGTTAAAATAATCATTCCCCAAAATAATGCTGTTACTGGTACTAAATAGGTAACTAAGCTGGCATATTCAGCGCCTTCTTTATATATCAAATAGAAATAAATTATAAAGGCAATTCCAGAGCCAAAAGAACCAAGACCTATTATCGATATCAAGATATTAGGGTTTGATACAAAATATTGAAGATTAAACGAGTTAGTCAAACCGACTGCAATTCCACTAAATATAATTGTTACTATTAATATATATAAAGGGGTTTGGTAGTTAGTTAAACCTTTTAAAAAGCGTTGAGTTAATTGGTTTGACAGCCCATAAAATATCGGAGCAACAACCGCTGCTAGAAATCCATAGTTGTTATTAATCGATAATTGATTAATATCTATATCCATCATAACAATTATTCCAATAAAACCGATAATTATCCCTGCCCATTGATATGGTTTACTTCCTTTTGAGAAGAGAACTATTCCAAGTAATAATGTCCAAATTGGAGTTGTCGCATTTAGTATTGAAGCCATACTGCTGCTGATAAGTGTTTCACTTAG
This sequence comes from uncultured Bacillaceae bacterium, assembly GCA_964609605.1. Lineage (GTDB taxonomy): Bacteria > Bacillota > Bacilli > Tepidibacillales > Tepidibacillaceae > CAZSSR01. The sequence continues at coordinate 4,008 of CAZSSR010000041.1, forward strand.
GCCCCATAAGCTCCAGGGTATAAAACAATTTAATAAGCCAACTAAAAATATCATGCCCCAGGGAATTTTTTTTGGGATAAGCGGTTTTTTTAATATTAACATTATGATTAAAATCGTTATGGCTCCAAATAAGGAACGATAAAAAACAATACCAAATGGATTAAAATAACCAAGTAAAATTTTTATAAATAGGAAAGAGGCTCCCCAAATCAAAGCTAAAAAAATCAAAGCTATGTATCGCATTTTATCACTCCAGTAATTGTGTATATAAATATTATGCAAATTAATTAGTTCTTATTATAAGACACTTTCTCCCAAAGATATATATTAATTCAATTAGAATATTTTTTTAGACAATCTCTTTGAAGAGATATATCATATATATCAATACATTATTGTATGATACAATTATAATAAATAAAAGAGACATAGCTTAAATAAGCGAAATAAATTTACTTTGATAGGGGCATATAATTATGAAAGACATCTATTCAGTACAATCTAATTTTCAAGTAAATAATAAGAAATATACTTATTATTCATTAAATGCTTTAGAGAAAGCTAAGAAGGTTGAATTATCTAAATTACCGATTTCTATAAAGATTTTATTAGAAGCGGCAATTAGACAATATGATGGTAAGGCAATAACAGAAGAACATATTAATCAGTTATGCAATTGGGCTGATAATAACAATAAGAAAACAGAAATACCATTTATACCTTCGAGAATAATTCTTCAAGATTTCACTGGAGTTCCTGCAGTAGTAGATTTAGCATCATTGCGGGAAGCAATGGTTGTTGCTGGAGGGAACCCTGACAAGATTAATCCGATAATTCCTGTTGACTTAGTAATAGATCATTCTGTAATGGTTGATAAATCTGAAACAAATTCAGCATTAAATTATAACGTTGATTTAGAGTTTAAACGAAATACGGAGAGATATAAATTTCTACGCTGGGCACAAGAAGCATTCTCAAATTTTCGTGTGATACCTCCAGCCACTGGAATTATTCATCAAGTAAATTTAGAGTATTTAGCTAATGTAGTTCAAGAAAAGGAAATTGATGGTGGAATATTAGCTTTCCCTGATAGCTTAGTTGGGACTGATTCTCATACAACGATGATTAATGGATTAGGAGTAGTTGGATGGGGAGTAGGTGGGATTGAAGCGGAAGCGGGGATGTTAGGTCAACCTTTATATTTTGTAACGCCTGAGGTAATAGGATTTGAATTAATCGGCAAATTAAATGAAGGTGTTACGGCTACTGACTTGGCATTAACCGTAGTAGAATTGTTGCGAAAAAGAAACGTTGTTGGTAAATTTGTTGAATTTTATGGTGATGGTTTGAAGAGTATAAATCTAGCAGACCGTGCTACAATAGCGAATATGGCGCCTGAATATGGTGCTACCATGGGATATTTCCCTGTAGATGATGAAACGATTAATTATTTAAGATTAACTGGTCGTGATGAACAATTAATTAACTTGATTGAGACATATTATAAGGAGCAAGGGTTATATCGTTTTGATGGAATGAAAGCACCCACATTTTCTGATGTTATTAAATTTGATATTAGTAGTGTTGTTCCAAGCATCGCTGGTCCAAAGCGTCCACAGGATAGAATAAAATTGAAAGATATAAAACAAGCATGGCAAGAAGTTATTAAAAAACCAGTAAATTTAGGTGGGTTTGGACTTTCAGATAATGATATTAATATGAGTATAAATATTAATTCGAACAGTGAGAATGAAGTTTTATTAAAAACGGGTTCAGTCGTAATTGCTGCTATAACTAGCTGTACAAATACATCTAATCCTAGTGTGATGATTAGTGCTGGCTTGGTTGCTAAGAAAGCTGTTGAGTTAGGTTTAAAAAAACCTATATATGTGAAAAGCTCTTTAACACCTGGTTCGAAAGTAGTAACAGATTATTTAATAAATGCTAATCTTTTGGAGCATTTAGAAAAATTAGGATTCAATGTCGTTGGTTATGGTTGTGCTACTTGTATTGGTAATAGTGGACCATTATCTGAAGAAGTAAGTAAGGCTATTGATGAAAATAACTTAACCGTTGCCTCAGTTATTTCTGGAAATCGAAATTTTGAAGGACGTGTGCATTCACAAGTTAAGGCGAATTATTTAGCTTCACCACCATTGGTTGTTATTTATGCTTTAGCAGGTAGAATAGATATGGATTTTGAAAATGATCCGATTGGATTTGGTACGAATAATCAACCAATATTTTTTAAAGATCTATGGCCTTCGGATTCTGAAATTAATGAGGTAATGAATAATTCATTAAATTCGCAAATTTTTAAAGAACAATACAGCAATGTTTTCAAAGCGAACGAGTTATGGAATAAAATTGATGTTCCGATTGGACAATTATATAAATGGGATAATGATTCTACCTATATTCAAAATCCTCCGTTCTTTGAAGGATTAAATTCCGGTATTAATAATTTTGAAGATATTATGAATGCAAGCGTTTTAGCTTTACTAGGTGACTCAGTAACAACAGATCACATATCTCCCGCAGGTAGCATCGGAGTTAATAGCCCAGCAGGAAGATATTTAACTGATCATGGAGTTAAGCCGAATGATTTCAACTCATATGGATCAAGACGAGGTAATCATCAGGTTATGATGCGTGGAACATTTGCTAACATTCGAATACGCAATCAAATAGTGCCAGAGATAGTTGGTGGAATGACTAAGTATTTGCCAACTGATGAGGTTATGCCAATCTATGATGCAGCTATGAAATATCAAGAGGATAAGACACCATTAATAATTATAGCAGGGAAAGAATATGGCACAGGAAGTTCAAGAGATTGGGCGGCAAAAGGAACAAGCTTATTAGGTGTAAAAGCAGTAATAGCTGAAAGCTTTGAAAGAATACACCGTAGTAATCTTGTAGGAATGGGAATACTGCCATTACAATTTAAAGAAGGTATTAGATGGAGCGACTTCGATTTACAGGGAAGCGAAAAATTCAACATAATTGGATTAAATAATAATGTTAAGCCAGGACAAGATATTAAAGTTGAAGCCATTAGAGCAGATGGTAGATTATTTGAATTTGATACTATTCTTCGATTAGATAGCATAGTAGATATTGAATATTATCTAAATGGTGGCATCTTGCAAACTGTATTAAGACAGCTGTGGAAATAAAATATGATATATTAAAATAATAGCTTGAACTTTATTTTTGTTTATGATAAATTATTAATGTTAAACCCTAAGGGGAGGTGTATTATCAGTGGAAATATTTTTAAAAATATTATTAGTTGTTGTATCAATAGGCTTAATAGCAGCTGTATTATTACAATCAGGTAAAAGTGCTGGTTTAGCTGGTAGCATAGGCGGTGGAGCCGAGCAACTATTTGGTAAACAAAAAGCGCGTGGCATAGATGCATTATTAGAAAAGCTGACGGTTGTCTTAGCAGTAAGCTTTATTGTACTGTCAATGTTAGTTGCTTACATTGTTCAATATTAGGCATTAGGATAAATCATTCTAATATTGCTCAAATGTGATAAAAGTTTGGATTAAGATTGTTTTTTAATTTAATAATGGATTAAATATTAAACAGTGAGTATAACTTACTGTTTTTTTCATTGTTATTCAGATATGATAAGAAAAAGCGTACTTTTAAAATTTATTAAAATTGATATAAGAATAAATAATAAAAGAATAAAGGAAAGTTGGGAATAAGATGAGTATAAATAAAAAAGAAGTTTTAGATTTTATGCGTGAAAAGATATATAAGCCTTCAAATATAAAAGAATTAGAAACTGCTTTCGAGTTAACGAACGCTGATCAATTCAAAGAATTTATTAAATTAATGAATGAGCTGGAAGAGACAGGAGAAGTAATCAGAACAAGAGCAAATAATTATGGAATTCCTGAGAAAATGAATTTATTAAGAGGAAAGCTTCAAGGACATCCAAAGGGTTTTGGCTTCGTTATCCCTGAAGAAAGTGATGAAAAAGACGTTTATGTGCAAGAGAAAGATATAAATGGAGCAATGAATGGCGATCAAGTTTTGGTTCGTTTAAACTATAAGTCTTCTGGATCTCGACCTGAGGGGGAAATAATTCGTATCCTTAAAAGAGCAAATACGGATATTGTCGGACTTTTTAGTGGTGGAGAGCAATATGGTTTTGTAATTGCTGATGATAAAAGAATCTCAAGAGATATTTTTATACCAAAGTCGAAAATTAATGGTGCTGTTGAAGGTCACAAGGTTGTTGTACGAATAGATAAATATCCGGAAGGAAGAATGAGTCCAGAAGGGGAAATTATTGAAATATTAGGACATAAGAATGATGTAGGTGTGGATATCCTATCAATAATAAGAAAATTTTCTCTTCCAGAAGAATTTCCTAAAGAAGTGCTTGATGAAGCTAGCGCAATAAATGATGCTATAGAAGATGAAGAAATTAGCAAGAGACGTGATTTAAGGGGTAAAAAAATCGTTACAATAGATGGTGATGATGCCAAAGATTTAGATGATGCCGTCTCAATAGAGAAGCTAAAAAACGGAAATATTTTATTGGGTGTGCATATTGCGGATGTATCCCACTATATTAAAGAAAATACGGATTTGGATAGAGAAGCATATAGTAGGGGGACTAGCGTTTATTTAGTGGATCGAGTAATTCCAATGTTACCACAGAGACTTTCTAATGGTATATGTTCTTTAAATCCAAACGAAGATAGATTAACATTGTCATGTGAAATGGAGATAAACTCACGAGGCGAAGTTGTAAATCATAATATATTCAAAAGCATAATTAAGACAAGTGAAAGAATGACATATACAAATGTAAAAAATATATTAGTTGATGGTACACCTGAGATAATGGAGAGATATAAAGATTTAATAGATGATTTTATGTTAATGAGGGATTTAGCTTTATTGCTAAGGGAAAAAAGAATGAGCAGAGGTGCAATTGATTTTGACTTTGACGAAGCAAAAATAATAGTTGATGATAATGGTAAACCAATAGATATTGTAAAACGAGAGCGCTCAATATCCGAACAATTAATTGAGGAATTTATGTTAAGCGCAAATGAGACTGTTGCTGAACATTTTTATTGGCTACAGATCCCTTTCTTATATCGTATTCATGAGGACCCAGATCAGGAAAAATTATTTGCTTTTGCAGAATTTGTTACTAATTTTGGCTATACTGTGAAGGGATTAGTTAATAATATTCATCCAAAAGCTTTACAGGGATTATTAGAAGAAATAAAAGATACACCTGAACAAACAATTATTAGCACTGTGTTATTAAGATCAATGAAACAAGCAAAATATGACGCCGAACCATTAGGCCATTTTGGGTTATCAGTTGAATATTATTCACACTTCACGTCACCTATAAGACGCTATCCAGATTTACAAATTCATCGGATAATAAGTGAAGTTTTAGAAAAAGGTACTTTATCAAGTGAAAGACTCGAGTTTTTAAAAAGTATTATGCCTACAGTTGCTAAACATTCTTCAGAGAGAGAAAGACTGGCAGTTGATGCAGAGAGAGAAACAGAGGAATTAAAAAGAGCAGAGTATATGCTCGATAAAATTGGTGAAGAGTTTGATGGAATAATCAGCAGCGTAACTTCATTTGGTATGTTTATTGAACTCGATAATCTAGTAGAGGGGCTAATACATGTCAGTTATTTAACTGACGATTATTATCATTATAATGAAAAGCAGTATGCTTTAGTAGGTGAAAGAACGGGTAAGATTTATCGGATTGGAGACGCTGTAAAGGTTAAAGTAATAAAGGTTAATATGGTGGAGCATACAATTGATTTTGAATTGGTTGATATTAAAGAAAAAAAGATTAAAAAAGAGACTTCTATAATGAATGATTGGAAAAAAAATAATAATAACAATAACAGAAATTATAAACCAAAAAAGAAAAGAAAATAGATGAATAACAATATTATAGAATCGTTTGAACACAGTTTAGAACCATGTTATAATTTTTATCTAGATATAAAAGTAGTGTGATTGAGGAGAGGTCAGGTCTATGGGAGAAAAGGGAATAAAGGTAGTTGCTAAGAATAAAAAAGCAACACATGATTATTTTATTGAAGATACTTATGAAGTGGGAATTGTTCTTACTGGAACAGAGATTAAATCAATCCGAGCTGGGAAGGCTAATTTAAAGGATAGCTTTGCTAGGATTTATAAAGGTGAGGTTTTCATTCATAATATGCATATCAGTCCATATGACCAGGGAAATCGCTTTAACCATGAACCAACACGTGCAAGGAAATTACTTCTTCATAAAGAAGAAATCAGAAAGTTAATTGGTTTGACGAAGGAAAGAGGTTATTCATTAGTTCCACTAAAATTATTTTTAAAAGATGGCTTTGCCAAAATGGATATTGCTCTGGCAAAAGGGAAAAAATCCTATGATAAAAGGGAAACGATTGCTAAAAGAGATGCTAATCGAGAGATCGCACGTGCTTTAAGGGAAAAACAAAAGGTGTAGATAGTAAGTTATTAGACGATAGGAGATATTGTTCCTCTTCATATTATATGTAAATTATGCTATAATGAATAGCATTAAAAATATGGGGGCGTTCAGGATTCGACGGGGGTAGTTTGAGCATTAGTAGCGAGTCGAGGGGTCGCGGACCTCGTTAAAACGCGAAAGCCAATATTAACTGGCAAAACAAATAATAACTACGCTTTAGCTGCTTAATAACAGTTAGCGTGCTCTACCACCTCATCGCCCATGTGGCGTGATTAGGGCTCAACTTTAGTGGGATACGCTGTTCACTTTCCGTCTGTAGGTGACTGAAGAGATTAATCAGACTAGCTTATTAAACAGCTTGTTACTTGACAGTTTAATTAGCAAAACCTAATCAGGTAACTGCACTCGGAGAAACTAATGTATCGATATCTTCGGACAGGGGTTCGATTCACCTCGCCTCCACCATTAAACAAAATTTTGTCAACGCCGATTAAACTTCTTTGC
>CAZSSR010000042.1:0-10991 GCA_964609605.1 uncultured Bacillaceae bacterium
GAAAGATTTTATCGTATAGATAAAGCTCGATCAAGGGAAATGGGTGGTACGGGATTGGGATTATCAATATCTTATGAAATAATTAAAGCGCATCACGGCGATATTTATGTTGAGAGTGAGATAAATATTGGAACTAAATTTACTTTTTACATTCCATTTGATGAAGGGGATGTGACTCGTTGAAAGAAAAAATAAAATCAATAATTTTACTATTATTAGTTCTAAGTAGTTTAGTTTTTACAAGTTTCTTAAATTTTTATAATTTTAATGATAGTTCAGTTTCCTTGTCAGAATATTATCCTCAAATCAAATTTGGCAAAGACGTTGAGCTAGAACAATTATTGAAACCATCAGAAATAATTATTCATTTTGGTAATGATACCCATACCGTAATAAGAACAAACAATGAATTATATAATCTTATATATGATGAGACAAGAAAATACACATTTTATAACTTTTCATTAGTAACAGATGAAATAGATTGGAATAAAAAAGTAGAAGATTACAAAGGGTTAGAATTGATTCTTCCAAATCCTTTGAGTTTTGATTTTTTATCATCATTATTTGAAATCAATAGTGATGTAAAATATTTAGATGACATTAATAGAATTTGGTTTTTTATAGATGATAGCGAAAATTTTCAAATATATTTTATTTCCGATAATTTGGACAAGGTGTATTCTGCAAAAATAATAAGCATAGACAATTTTATGAATAATTATCTGGAAAAATCTATAGAAGAACCTAAATATACATATCATCAATCTTATATAGAAGATAATAATAAATTTGTTAAGCAAATGTATTACATTCCAAGCGAGAAATTAGATATAAATATAATTACGGAAACATATACTTTTTTATCTGAAAGCGATTTAATTCAGATGTTATTTTTAGACCCTAGCTCTGTAAGAAATGTTTATGAACAAGATACTAAAAAAGCGATATTATATACGGATGGAATTAATAGTCTAGAATACAATAAAGAAGAGAAATATGTTTTATATTATCAACCAATCTTAGAATATAATAAAGAGTTTAATCTTGGGAAGGATACAAATGCTGCAATAAAGTTTATTAATCAACATGGAGGATGGGATGGAGATTATTTATTAGAAAGTGTCGAAATAAATTATGATGTAGAAAGAACAGAGTTAATTTTTAGAAAGTATGTAGAAGGATACCCTTTGATTGAGACAAATGGTACTTACGGTTACATAAAAACAAAAATGTTTGATAGTTTAATAAGTTCATTTCAACGTTCAATAATTTTTATTGATAAAAGAAACATAGAGGCACATAAAACCTTGTCTGGACAAGAATTATTAGATCAATTAGCCTTAGAAGGAATAAGTGAAACGGATATAATATCAATTAAATTAATATACAATGTTGAAAGAATCAAAAACAATATTATCTTAGAACCATATTGGTTAATTAAAATTAAAGATGAAACCAATTTAAAAGTTCCAGTGAATAAATAGTGGAGATGAGTTATTATGGATTGGGGTAAAACAAAAAATATATTTATAATATCATTTCTATTATTAAATTTATTGTTAGGATATCAACTATATATTAAATTCAGTGAAAATAATAATAATCAAATTTGGAGTAGAGGCAATATTGAGGATTTAATTGTAATTCTTGATGAAAAAAATATTGCATTAAATATTGACATGACAAATGACATACCAAATATGACGTTTTTAAAAGTAAATAATGAGGTTATATATGAAAATAATTTATTTAGTTTAACTAATGACCAGAATATTAACTATGATATTATAAAAGAATTGTTAGGGGATAAAATTGGTAATTTTATGGAATATAAATATAGTGCAGTTGAATCGAATAATAAAGATTATTTTGTATATCATCAAGTAAAAGATAATTATCCATTATTTGATGCAAAAATAATTGTGGTAGTTGCTAAAAGAGGGATTTTAACTTATAGCCAGAACTATTTTGATATTATAAGTGTTGGTTTAGAGAAACAAGTAATACCATCTTATTCTGCGCTTCGAATAGCTGTAGAACAAGAGTTGATTCCCCAAAATTCAGAGATTGATAGTATGGAATTAGGATATAGAGGCCAGGAGAACCAATCAACAATTCAAGATTTAACTCCAGTTTGGAAAATTGTTTATTATTATGAGAATAATATTAATGTAATTTTTATAATTGCTTTTACTGGGGGCATTTAATTAAATTAAAGTTTTTGTGGAGGATTTAGTTTGATAAAATATTGCATATTGGCAAGTGGTTGTACTGGAAATTCAATTTTTGTAGGTGCATCTGGAATTAATTTATTAGTGGACGCTGGAATAAGTGGTCGAAAAATAGAGGAAAGTTTAGAAAAAATAGAAGTTAACATAAAAGATATAAGTGGTGTATTTGTAACTCATGAGCATTATGATCATATTAAAGGACTGGGAGTACTTTCGAGAAAATATAGAATTCCAATATATTTGAATCACAATACATTTATAAATCTTCCTAAATGTGTTGGGGATATAGATGAGTCCTTAATAAACATTATTAATACTGGGGTTGTAAATGATTTAGGTGGTCTACTAATAGAGTCGTTTGGTGTTTCACATGATGCAATAGAGCCGGTTGGATATACTTTTAAGGTTAATAATTTGAAATTAAGCATAGTTACTGATTTAGGGTATGTAAGCCAAAAAATTAAAGATAAGATAATAGGATCAAACGTTTTTATTTTTGAGGCAAATCATAATATAGACATGGTAAGAATGTCTTCATATCCTTGGTCGATTAAGCAAAGGATTCTAAGTGATGTTGGTCATTTATCTAATGAAGCTACTGGTGATGCTTTAGTTGATGTTATTACATCAGAAACAGAAATAATATATCTATGTAATTTAAGCAAGGAAAACAATATGAGAGAATTAGCAAAGCTAACTGTAATGAATATTTTAAATGATCATAATATTACTGACGAGAAGGTAAAAATAAGGGATACCTATTCTGACGAACCAACAAAATTGGAGATACTAGTTACTCGGAAACAAATATTAGAAGCTTAGTTTAATTAAAAATTTATAATATCTTAACATAAAATTAAAATACTAATAAAATTATTATTATATACTTATATATCAAATATTATATTTTTGAAAGGTGAGAATGCTATGACATCTAATGATGATGAAATTTATGAAGAGATAAAAACTAAAAAACAAACTTCAACATTATTTATATCATTATTCTCTGGAATTGTTGGAGGAATAATAGTTTTTATCTTTTTAATTATTTCTATTAATATGGGATTATTTAATTTAACAAATGAAGAATCTTTTAATAATAATCTTTCTCAAGCAGATAATTCTTCAAGTGTTAAAAATATTGAGGTGGTACAAGTTAATTCAGCAATAGTTGAAGCAGTCGAGAAAGTAAAGCCAGCAGTTGTTGGAGTTATTAACATTCAGGAACGAAACAATTTTTGGGATCGTACAATCAGTGATGTAGATGCAGGAGAAGGCTCAGGAGTTGTATTTGATATAAAAGACGGAAATGCTTACATAGTGACGAATTATCATGTAGTTCAAGGTGCTAAAGAGATTGAGGTAGCACTTAATTCAGGAGAAAGAATAGAGGCTCAGGTTATCGGTGCAGATGCATTGACAGACCTTGCAGTAATTGTTATTGATGAAAAATATGTTGATGGTGTTGCTGAATTTGGTGAATCTAAGAATATTAAGCCAGGAGAACCTGCGATTGCCATTGGAAACCCGTTAGGACAGGCATTCTCACAAACAGTTACAGTAGGTGTTATTAGTTCGTCTAGTAGGAGTATATCAAGTGATTTAGATGGTGATGGTAAAGTCGATTGGGAGACAAATGTATTACAAACTGATGCAGCAATAAATCCAGGTAATAGTGGAGGAGCATTGGTTAATATAGATGGACAAGTTATTGGTATTAATAGTGCTAAGATAACTGATACGGATGTAGAGGGACTTGGATTTGCTATACCAATAAGTGATGCGAAACCGATAATTAACCAATTGATTGAAAATGGTAGGGTAATACGACCACATATGGGAATTGCCCCTTATGATCTTCAAAATGTGACACAGGGCGACAGAGACAATTTATTAAAGATACCTGACTCAGTTAATGAAGGCGTTGTTTTACGAGAGGTTACAAGGTTAGGTGCTGCAGATGTAGCTGGTTTAAAAGAGTTAGATGTTATTATTAAATTAGATGATTATGAAATTAAGAACTCATATGAATTGAGAAAATATCTTTATAATGAAAAAGAAGTAGGAGAAACAATGAAGGTAACTTTTTATCGTGGTGAAAAGTTAGAAACAATAATAATGACCTTATCGGAAATGAGTATTAATTAAATAATAACTATAATTTATATCGATACTAGACAGTAATATTTAATTTTACTGTCTAGTTTTTATTTCAAATGTGTTAAAATCAAATAATAGAAAAATTATTAGGGGTATAAATATGACAATTACAATAATTACAATTGGTAAAGTTAAAGAACAATATCTAAAAAATGGTTTAGATGAATATTTGAAACGTTTGTCCCCATTTGTAAAGATTAATGTGTTTGAAATAGCTGATGAAAAAGCACCTGAAAACTTAAGTGGAAATGAAATGTTAATTGTAAAACAAAAAGAGGGATCACGAATATTACAACAGATTAAGGATAATCAATATGTAATCGCACTTGCTATCGAAGGGGAATCATTAAGTTCTGAGGAATTAGCGCAGGAAATAGATACTCTATCGACATACGGTAAAAGCAATATTGTATTTGTAATCGGAGGATCGTTAGGATTATCTGATGAAGTCTATAAAAGGGCCGACAAATTATTATCATTTTCTAAAATGACATTTCCTCATCAATTAATGCGACTAATATTAATTGAACAAATCTATCGAGCTTTTAAAATTAACCGAGGAGAACCGTATCATAAATAAGTGAGGTTATTAACACCATTAATAAATATATATTAAACAAAGGGCATTTTAAGAAGGGCGAGGTATGATGTTAGGGACGATAGTAAATGTGGCAGCAATAATTGTTGGCAGCTCACTTGGAGCTATATTAAAAAAAGGAATAAAAGGAAAATATAAAGAAATTACTACCCAAGCTATTGGATTAGTAACGATTGCTCTAGGTATAACTTGGATAGCAAGTAATATGATGGATAATATAGTGCCTTTATTATTTATAATAAGCTTAGTTATAGGTGGGATTATAGGAGAATTTATTGATCTTGATAGAAGAGTTAATAAGCTGGGAGAAAGGTTTAAAAATAATGGTAATAATTTAATAGAAGGATTGACTACAGCAATATTATTGTTTTGTATTGGGACCTTATCAATTTTAGGCCCGATAGAGAGTGCTTTAAAAGGTGATAATACTCTATTATTTACCAATGCAATATTAGATGGTATCACCTCTTTGATATTAGCATCTACTTATGGGATTGGAATAATATTATCTGCGGTAGTATTATTTATCTGGCAGGGGTCTATTTTTTTATCAGCACAATATATTTCTTTTTTTATAACAGATGAAATCCTTGGACAAATATCCATTATAGGAGGTATATTGATTTTAAGCACCGGTATAAATATATTAAAAATAGCAAAAATAAGAACGTTAAATCTATTACCTGCGCTTTTTATACCACTTATCTATTACGTCCCGGTTATTAATGATTTTTTTAAAAGTATTATAGACTTTCTCAATTAATTTTTATCAAACTAAAAATAAGCAGTTTTATACTATAAAAATACTAAACCCGTACATATTAATTGTGTACGGGCTTATATATTATACTTTTAAGTTAGTTTTTAAAACTATGAACTGGGGCAGGTATTCTGCCACCTCTTTCAATAAATTTATTACTAGCAAATTTATTAACACTCATTAGGGGTGCTTTCCCTAATAAGCCCCCAAATTCAACCTCATCGCCGACCTTTTTACCGTATACGGGGATGATTCTTACTGCCGTTGTTTTATTATTGATTACCCCTATAGCCATTTCATCAGCGATAATAGCAGATATAGTTGATTCACTTGTGTCACCAGGAATTGCAATCATATCTAAACCGACAGAACAAACACATGTCATAGCTTCTAATTTATCTAAACTAATCGAACCTACTTTAACCGCATTTATCATTCCTTCATCTTCACTTACTGGTATAAAAGCTCCACTAAGTCCTCCAACGTGAGAAGATGCCATTATACCGCCTTTTTTAATAGCATCATTAAGCATAGCTAAAGCAGCAGTAGTGCCATGCGTTCCACAGCTATCGACTCCAATTTCTTCCAGTATCCTAGCTACGCTATCACCAACTATTGGTGTTGGAGCAAGAGATAAATCAATAATACCAAAAGGAACGCCCAATTTTTCAGATACCTCATTTGCAATTAATTGACCAGTTCTTGTAATTTTAAATGCAGTTTTTTTAATAGTTTCTGCAACAACATCAAAGCTTTCTCCGCGTACCTTTTCCAAAGCAGATTTTATTGCTCCAGGACCGCTAATTCCGATATTAATAACTATATCTGGTTCACCAATACCATGAAATGCTCCAGCCATAAAAGGATTATCTTCAACTGCATTAGCAAAAACAACAAATTTTGCACAACCTATACTATTATTATCTCTAGTCAAATTAGCAGTTTTTTTAATTACTATACCAATATCCCTAACTGCATTCATATTAATTCCTGACTTAGAATCCGCAACATTAACGGATGAGCATACTCTTTCTGTTTGAGCCAGAGCTTCAGGTATAGAATTAATTAAATTAATATCACCTTTAGTGTATCCTTTTTGAACTAAAGCGGAAAAACCTCCAATAAAATTAATTCCAACCATTTTTGCAGCTTTATCAAGTGCCATAGCATAGTTAATATAATTAATATCATTGCTGGCTTGTGCTATAAGGGAAATAGGAGTTACTGATATCCGCTTATTAATAATAGGTATACCATACATTTTTCCGATTTCTTCACTAGTCTCAACTAATTTTTCTGCAGATTTAGTTATCTTATCATAGATCTTTTGACAGGCTAAATCACTATTGGAATCAATACAATCTAATAAAGATATTCCCATAGTAACTGTTCTGATATCTAGATGATCTTTTTCAATCATATTAATAGTTTCTAATATATTATTAAAATTATTCAAGTAAAACAGCTCCTAATATTAAATTTTATGCATAGCATTAAAAATATCTTGATGTTGAATTTTTATCGATAATTGAATTTCTTCTCCTAATAGTGAAAGATTATCAGAGAGTTCATTAAAGTTAACATTCATATCTGATAAATCAACAATCATAATCATTGTAAAATAATTTTGTAAGATTGTTTGGCTTATATCCAGAATATTAACATTATTTCTTGAAAGGATCGTTGTTACCTTTGATATTATACCAATTTTATCGTTACCTACTACTGTTATTACAGCTTTCATATGTAATCCCCCTATTTTTGTTATTTGTAAATATTTTTTGCCATATTTCTTAATTCATCTTTATTTAATAATATAATTTTTTTTCCTTCCTTTTTAATAATTTGATTTAATTCTAAATCTTGAATTGTTCTTGATAGATGTCGGTATGTTGTCCCTAAAAATTCAGAAATATCTTTATACGATGAATTAAAGATTATATAGTTACTTTCGTTAGTTATGTGCTCAATTATATAACTTGCAAACCGATTGCTTAATGGGTATAAGAGATTATAAGAATTATTAATATTATTGGATTCTAATTTTAAGCTTAAAGAATTAATCATAAATTTTAGGAAACTTACATTTGTATTACAAGCATTTCTTAATATTCTTGCAGGTATTGCAATAAGATATGTATTTTCAACAGTTTCTACATTGTTAAGAATTGGGATATCTCTTAATAACTCAGCATCCCCTAAAGCATCAAAGCTTGTATAAAATTTTAATAAAAGTGATTTTCCATTTTCTAACATAGAAAACACCTTTACCTTACCTTCTACAAAAAAATAATAATAATTTAATATATTACCTGCTTGAAATATCTTTTCTCCTTTCTCATAATAGTGAAGCTCAGCAAAAGCCAGCGTATTATCATCTAAAATAATATCTATTTTATTTCTTTTAATAAACAAATTAATTAATTCAAAGTCATTGATAATTTTCATATATACGAAACTCCAATCATAGGACATATGTCATATGGATATTTATAGATAAATGATAACCTTTTCTTAAGAAATTGTAAATATGGAGGTTGTATATGTATAAAGGTTTAGCATTATTAACTGGAATTTTTGTTGCAATAATGCTTTCTTTTAATGGGTTATTAGCAGGGTTGTTGGGTTCGTATTTTAGTAGTTTTGTCTATCATCTAACAGGTTTTATAATTATTTTGATAATATATGTCTTTAAAAGGAAAAATAAACTTAATGTTAAAGATTTATCTTTAATATTTTTTCTGCCAGGATTTTTGAGTGCAATATTAGTTTTATTTAATAATATTAGTATTAATCAGATTGGAATAACTTTAACTATCGCAGTAAGTTTATTTGGGCAATTAATAATGTCTGGTCTTGTAGATAATTTTGGCTTATTTAAGATGCCAGTAATCAAATTTAAGAAGAAAAAATTATTTGGTTATTCAGTTATGTTATTTGGGATAATTTTTATGATTTTGCTTTAGTGGTAAGGAGTGAAGTAGTTGTATATATTTTTATCTTTAATAATTGGATTCATAATAGTAATTGCGACCATACTAAATGGAAAGATTGCTCAAAAAATAGGGTTAGTTAATGATATTCTTATTAATTTCTTTACAGGATTGTTAACTTCTATTTTTCTTTTGCTATTATTTAAAAACACAATACCATCATTTCCTGAATTATTAACGATTCCAAAATATTATTATTTGGGTGGGATCGTTGGATTAATAGTAATTTTTTTATCTAACGTAATAGTTCCAAAAATTCAGGCAGCATATTTAGTTACTTTGGCTTTTGTAGGTCAGATATTAACAAGCGCATTGATAGATTATTTATTCTTTGATATTTTTTCACAGGGTAAAATAGTGGGGGGTATTTTTATATTAGTTGGTTTAGTATATAACATTAATATAGATAATAATGACGAGAATATTGATAATCGAAGAGCTGAAGTTAATTTGTTAAATTGACATTATTAATATTTTGTTTGATAATATCAATTAAATATGATTAATTATTTAAAATTTAATTAATAATAGATGAATTCACTTAAAATTAAAAAAGTGGAATATAATATTAGGAGGAGATTAACATTAATTCTAATTGGGGATTTTCTACAAAAGCGGTTCATGGGATTTATAGATCGGATGAAACTGGTTCTAAGACAATTCCAATCCACCAGACAGCGTCTTACGATCTATTAAATACAGATAGAGCTGCGAGATTATTTGATTTAAAGGAAAGTGGAAATATATATACTAGAATAAATAATCCTACGAATACATTTTTTGAAGAAAAAATGAATTTATTAGAAGGTGGAGTTGGAGCGTTATCAACCTCTTCTGGGCAAGCGGCAATAATGTTAGCTATCTTAAATATTTGTGAGTCTGGAGATCATATTATAGCAGCATCTAATTTATATGGCGGTACATATACTTTGTTTAAATATACCTTTAAAAAATTCGGAATAGATGTTACTTTTGTAAATCCGGATTTAAAAATAGATGAGATTGCTAGATTTTTTAAATCTAATACAAAGGTACTTTACGGTGAAACAATTGGAAATCCAGGGTTAAATATTTTAGATTTCGATAAATTTTCTAAGCTTTCAAAAGAAAAAGAGGTACCCTTAATTGTTGATAATACATTTGCTACACCTTATCTATTTAAGCCCTTTGATTATGGTGCTGATATTGTTGTTTACTCTGCGACAAAGTATATTGGAGGACATGGGAATAGTATTGGAGGAGTAATAATAGACAGTGGTAATTTTAATTGGGATAATGGAAAATTTTCAGGGTTAGTTGAAAGTGATCCGAGTTACCATGGAATAAATTACTTTAATGATTTTGGAAAGCTTGCATATATAGTTAAAGCAAGAGTTCAATTATTAAGGGATATTGGTTCTACTATTAGTCCATTTAATTCCTTTCTATTACATTTAGGACTTGAAACATTACCATTAAGAATGCAAAAACATTGTGAAAACGCATTAAAACTTAGTAAATATTTAGAAACTCATAGTGCTGTAGAAAGTGTTTCATATCCGTTTTTAGAAAGCCATCCCTCATATAGCTTGGCAAAGAAATATTTGCCAAATGGAGTTAGTGGAGTATTAACATTTAGAGTTAAGGGTGGTAATTTAGCTGGAAAGAAATTTATTAATAATGTTAAATTGGCTAGCCTTGTTCCAAATGTAGGAGATACAAGAACACTTGTAATTCATCCAGCTAGTACGACTCATAGTCAATTAACTGAAGAGGAACAGATAAAGGCTGGAGTCTTGCCAGATTTAATTCGAGTATCTGTTGGATTAGAGGATATAGAAGATATAATAGAAGATTTTGATCAGGCTCTAAGATAATGTTAAGAGGAGAGAAATATATATGCCAATAATTATACCAGAAAAATTTCCCGCTTATAGAACATTAACTAAAGAGGGATTATTTTTAATGAAGGAGAAAAGAGCATTACAACAAGATATTAGACCTTTAAAAATAATAATTTTAAATCTAATGCCGCTTAAAATAGAAACAGAAAAACAATTATTAAGACTTATATCAAACAGTTTAATTCAGATAGAATTAACATTTATTCATCCTTTGACGCATATTAGTAAAAATACAGATACTACTCATCTAAATACATTTTATAAGACCTTTGAAGATATAAAAAAAAATAAATATGATGGAATGATAATTACGGGGGCTCCTGTGGAACATTTAGAATTTGAAGAAGTAGATTATTGGGACGA
>CAZSSR010000043.1:0-10749 GCA_964609605.1 uncultured Bacillaceae bacterium
TAGAATAATATGCTATAATATAAAAAAATATAAATAAAATGTATAGTAACAAATAAAATAATAATTAAGAAAACAATTGTTACAAGTTGTTGGGAGAGTTATATGAGAATAAGACGAAAAATTTTAGTAGGCTTAGGATTAATGTCTTTAATAATGATAATTGGAACTATTGGATTTAAAATTTTTGAAGATATAAACTTTTTTGATGCACTGTGGATGACCGTAATATCTGTTTTAACTGTTGGATATGGAGATATTTTTCCTAAGACAATGGAAGGTAAATACTTTGCTTTAATAATAATTCCACTTGGTGTTGGTGTGTTTGGATATGTATTAGGTGCGGTTGCTGCAAGTTTTATTGAAGGAGCGTTTAATAAAGATAATGAGGGGAAAAGTATGGATAAAAGAATAAATAAGTTAGATAATCATATAATTATTTGTGGATTTGGACGGGTAGGACAACAAGTAGCGATTGAGTTAAAAAAAGAGAATATATCATATTTGGTTATTGACAAAGATATTGAGAAAATAAAAAAGTTTTCAGAGAATGTAGATTATTACATAGAAGGCGATGCTACAGAAGATGAAATATTACTAAAGGCTAACATAAGGACTGCTAGTGGACTCGTTGCTGCATTGCCTGACGATGCAGATAATTTACTATTAACTTTGACGGCTAAAAGTATAAATGCTAATATTAAAATTGTTTCAAGGGTTGAAAAAACGGAGTCTGAGGATAAATTAAAGCGTACTGGGGCAGATGTTGTGATTAATCCATCAAGCATCAGTGGTAAAAGAATAGCATTATCTATAATAAGAGCCGTAGATAGTAATTATGTTGATACGATTTTAGAAGCAATCGAAAAAGAATTCCGTGTTGATGAAGTTACTATAGAGGGAAACTCATTTTTAATAGATAAAAAATTAGAAGATTATAAAATTAAAGAGAATTATGGAGTTATAGTTATTGCTATAAAAAGAGATAATAATATTATTAGTACAAGACAAGATAGCGAGATAATTCAAGTAAATGATAAACTTGTTGTAATTGGTAAGCAAAATGAATTAGATAAATTTGAAAAAAAGATAAACAACAAGTAAGAAGATAATATTGAAATTTTTTGTTAATTATGATAATATATATATATAAGATGGTATCTATATTATTAGAATCATACTTATAAAAAAACGTGGTTTTATAATTTTTTCTGCTTTGATCTTTTGGACAGAGACAGAATCAAGAGTGTTTAAATGATTTATTACACCTTCTTGACTTATGTCTTGACGGTGTTTTTATTTTATATAATTTGCATAGAAACGATTATGGAGGATATTTGATGAAAATTGGGTTTATAGGAGCAGGTAAGGTTGGGACCTCATTTGGGAGTTATCTAACTAATAATAAATTTAATGTGGTTGGATATTATAGTAGAAGCTTATCTTCAGCACAGAAGGCTGCTAATATTACCAATAGTCATGTTTATACAAACTTATTTGATTTAGTTAAAGACGTAGATATTATAGCAATTACGACTCCAGACGATGTAATTATTAGCATTGTTAAAGACTTAATTAAATGCGAGGATTTGTTAAATAACAAAATTGTATTTCATATGAGCGGTGCACATACCTCCAAAATATTAACACCATTAGAAAATTATCATGTGACGATTTTATCATTGCATCCTTTATTATCTTTTAGTGACCATGTTAATTCAGTTAAAGAATTGAAGAATGCATACCTAACTATTGAAGGAAGCGGTAGTAGGTTTAAAGAGATTAAAAGCACATTTGAACAGCTTGGTAATCAACTTATTGAAATTTCATCAGAAAATAAAGTACTTTATCATACAGCATTAACAGTATTATCTAATTACTTAGTTTCTGTAATTGATTTAGGGCTAGAAATGCTTATCAAAGCAGGTTTTTCTGAAAACGATGCTAGTCAAATTGCAAGACCGCTAGTTATTCAAACATTAAATAATATTTTTCAATCAAATACCAAAGAAGCATTAACTGGCCCTATTTCAAGGGGAGATATTGGAACTATAAATATGCATATAAAAAAACTTAGCAATATTAACGATGAATGGTTGAAATTATATAAAGTTTTAGGAGAATATACTGTTGATATTGCAAAGAAATCAAATAAAATTAGCCAAGATACAGTTAAAGAATTAAGGGAGGTATTAAGAGAAAATGAATGATAAAATTACTACACATACATTTCAAAAAATGAAAAAAAATAAACAAAAAATTTCAATGCTAACCGCATATGATTATCCCACTGCCAAGCTTATTGATGAAAGTGGAATAGAAAGTATTTTAGTAGGAGATTCTCTTGGATCTGTGGTTTTGGGTTATGAAGATACAACTCATGTCACAATGGATGATATGATACATCATTCTAAAGCAGTGACAAGAGGTGTAAAAAGAGCATTAGTTGTTGTAGATATGCCTTTTCTTTCTGTTCATCTTGGTCAGAATAATAGTGTATATAATGCAGGAAGATTAATGCAAGAGGGGAATGCGCAGGCTGTTAAAATTGAAGGCGGTTTGGAAATAATTGAAGATATTAAAGCGATAATAAAAGCTGGAATACCAGTTATGGGTCATTTAGGATTAACCCCTCAATCTGTTCATCAAATGGGTGGCTATTTTATTCAAGGTAAAACAGAAGAGCAAGCAAATAAGCTAATATCTGATGCACAGGCATTAGAGGAAGCTGGAGTATTTTCAATTGTATTAGAATGTATCCCGGTAGAATTAGCAAAAATCATTACTGAAAAGCTTACAATTCCGATTATTGGTATTGGCGCTGGGAATGAGTGTGATGGTCAAGTATTGGTTACTCATGACATGTTAGGATTGTTTCAAGGTAAAGCGCCAAAGTTTGCAAAAAAATATAGTGATTTAACTGCAGTGATGAAAGAATCATTTGATAAATATTCACAAGAAGTTCGCAATGGAACATTTCCGAGTGAAGAACATACAGTGCATCTAGACCAAGACGTATATAATAATTTTATAGGTAACAAAGATGAAACTATTTTATAAAATTGACGAGTTAAGAGACTATTTACAAGAAAAAAAGCTAGAGAATGAATCTATCGGATTTATTCCGACAATGGGTTTTTTACATGAGGGTCATATTTCCTTAATAGATAGGGCAGTTAAAGAGAATAGCATTGTTGTAGTAAGTATATTTGTAAATCCAACTCAATTTGCTCCTGGTGAGGATTATGATATATATCCTAGGAATTTAGCTAGAGATATAGAAATGTTGGAAGAAGCATGTGCAGATGCTCTCTTTATTCCTGAAGGGAAAGAAATGTATCCAGAAGATTACAACACATATGTAGAGGTAATGGGGATAACTAATTTTTTATGTGGTGCAACTAGACCGAGCCATTTTAAAGGTGTTACCTCGATAGTTTCAAAGCTATTTAATATTATTAAACCTGATAAAGCTTATTTTGGGCAAAAAGACGCTCAACAATGTGCAGTTATTAAAAAGATGGTTAAGGATTTAAACTATGATGTAGAAATAATAATATGTCCAATAATTAGAGAAAGCGACGGACTAGCATTAAGCTCAAGAAATGCATATTTAAATGAAGAGGAAAGAAACGAGGCAGCAATCTTATATCAATCATTAATGTTAGCAAAAGAAAAAATAGAGAGTGGAGAGAATAATTCGGAATTGATTAAGAATTTAATTTATAAAACAATATCAGATAAAAAATTAGCGATTATAGAATATATAGAGATACTTGATCAAACAACTTTAGAATATATAGATGAAATAAAGGGTAGTACACTAATTGCTATTGCCGTTAAGTTTGGTAAGACAAGATTAATTGATAATATAGTGGTAAGGGGTTGATAAGATGTTTATAGAAATGATGATTGGTAAGATACATCGAGCTATAGTTACTGAGGCTAATTTAAATTATGTTGGAAGCATTACAATTGATTCAGAATTAATGAAAGCAGCAGGATTAATTGCTCATCAAAAAGTTCAGATTGTTAATAATAATAATGGTGCAAGATTAGAGACATATGTTATCGAAGGAGAAAGAAATAGTGGTGTTATTTGTATTAATGGAGCTGCAGCAAGACTTGTTGATGTAGGCGATGTTGTAATAATAATTGGGTATGGAGTGATGGATCAGAGCGAAGCGATTAATCACATACCTAAAGCAGTTTTTTTAGATGGGAAAAATGGAATTAGTAAAATTGAGGTTGAATCTGCTAAACAGAATATTTTAAAATAAATTAAGTTATATAGTTAATGTATTTAATTATGTCAAAAAAATGAATAATTAATGGATTATTTGTGAATTGGTTTGCTTTTCCTTTATATTATTTATATATTTTATTTATTACGAAAAAGAAGTAATTTTATAAATTTTAGTTACATATCGTTATGGTATATGGGGCTGACAATACTATGTTAGTCAATCAAATATATGCCCTTCCCCTTAATCCCTTCTATTTAAATAGAAGGGACTTTTTTATTCAACAAATTTAGTGGTAAAATATATATTAATTGAGCAAGGAAAATTAAGAAGGAGATAAAATAATGATTTGGGGGAATAAACGATATCATACATTAAACTATTATTATCGGGAAATATTTAATGATAAAGTTTTTAAGGTAGCCTTAGATGGTGGGTTTTCGTGTCCGAATAGAGATGGTACAATATCCTATGGGGGTTGTATTTATTGTAGTGCCAGAGGGTCAGGAGATTTTGCTGGGGAGAAGGATAAAGCTTTGAAGCAGCAATTTGAAGAAGTTCGAATGAAAATGCATAAAAAATGGCCTCATGCTAAATATATAGGGTATTTTCAAGCTTTTACAAGCACATATGGTCCTGCTGATGAATTAAAAGAAATGTATAGAACTATTCTTAACGAAGAAGGAGTTGTTGGGATATCAATCTCGACAAGACCTGATTGTTTATCAGAGGAAGTATTAGATGTTTTAGAAGAAATAAGCAGTGAAACAATGCTTTGGGTAGAATTAGGACTTCAATCTATTCATGAGAAGACGCTAAAAATTATCAATAGGGGTCACGATTATCAAATATTTTTAGAATCAGTTAATAATTTAAGAAAGAGAAATATTAATGTAATTGTTCATATTATTATTAATTTACCAGGGGAAAGTAAAGCAGAGATGATGGAAACAGCAAAAGCAATTTCAAATTTGCCAGTTCAAGGGATCAAGATACATATGCTCCATTTATTAAAAGATACACCAATGGTGAAGCTTCACAAAAAGGGACAATTAAACTTTATGGGGAAGCAAGAATACATTGAGTTAATTGTTGATATACTAGAAATCTTGCCAAAAGAAATGGTAATACACCGTTTAACAGGCGACGGACCACCTGAGCTTTTAATAGAGCCACTATGGACATTAAAAAAGTGGGAAGTCCTAAACGCAATTGATCAGGAATTAAAAGACAGAAATTCTTGGCAAGGAAAGTTTTTTATAACGGAATAATAACAAAAAAAGATGTAGTAATATAACAACATCTTTTAATAAATAGAAGGTTTTAATCTCTTCTCATCCCAGTAAAAATCATAATATATCTCGTTAGTTCCAATATAGCATATAGAGTTGAAGCAACATAAGTTAGAGCTGCTGCGTTTAATACCTTTTGAACTCCATATTCTTCACTAGAGTTAATAATACCTTCAGCAACAATTAAATCCTTTGCACGACTTGAAGCATTGAATTCAACAGGTAAAGTAACTAGTTGAAAAACTACAATAGTAGCAAAAAATACAATTCCTAATCCTATTAGATTCAGAAAATTAAATAAGAAGCCACCAATTATTAATACAGGTGCTAGACCTGATGTGAATTTAAGGACTGGAGCCATCTTATGTCTTAACATAAGCATATTATATTCCTCTTTATGTTGAATTGCGTGCCCTACCTCATGTGAAGCGATAGAAACTGCAGATATAGAATTACCATAATAGACGTCTTCTGAAAGTCTTACAACGTGCTGTGTAGGATCATAATGATCACTTAAAGTTCCTTTTACTGGTACAACATCTATATCAGATAGGTCATTAATTTCTAATAATCTTCTAGCCGTTTGTTCTCCTGTCATACCAGAAGAAATAGCAACCTTTGCCCATTTTTTATAATTACTTTTAACCTTATATTGTGCCCAAAGCATTAATCCAATAGAAGCGAACAATAATACTAGCATAAAATTGTATAAATCCATATCTTCCCATCCTCCATATTTGTTATATATATAGACTACGATTATATCATAAATTGGTTTCATTTATAAAAATGACTTAATGCAAACTTTTTTAATTAGTCAATTCATCCCCTTATTTTTATATTATTAACAGTTTATATTCTATAAAGGGTAAAAAGATATTGCCTTATATCATAGAACTTTTGTATAATACATCTGGATATTCTGATAAAATATATAATATTTAACTATTAAAAATAAATTAGGATGTGAATTGAAATTATGGAATTATGGTATACGGAAAAACAGACACCAAATCACGGCATTACTACAAAGATATCTCGCACAATACATTCAGAGAAAACAGATTTTCAGAAGTTGGATATTATTGAAACTATTCAATTTGGAAAAATGTTAATTTTAGATGGAATGGTTATGACTACTGATAAGGATGAATTTGTCTACCATGAAATGATTACTCATGTTGCATTAAATACACACCCAAATCCAAAGAAGGTTTTAGTTGTTGGAGGTGGAGATGGTGGGGCCATTCGTGAAATAGTAAAGCATTCAAGTGTAGAAATGGCAGTGTTGGCAGAAATAGATGGACGAGTAGTAGAAACATCTAAACAATATTTTCCACAAATATCATCTGGTCTTAATAATTCAAAAGTAGATATTCAAGTTACCGATGGAATTAAATATATACATGAACATAAATCAGAGTTTGATATTATAATAGTCGATTCAACAGAACCAGTCGGTCCAGCAGTCGGACTTTTTGAAAAGGGCTTTTATCAAGGAATATATGAATGTTTAAAAGAGGATGGAATTTTGGTGGCTCAAACAGAATCACCATGGTTTAATAAAGAATTGATTAAAAGAGTATTCAAAGATATAAAATCTATCTTCCCAGTTACAAGACTTTACACAGCGAGCATACCAACATATCCAAGCGGATTATGGAGTTTTACAATTGGATCAAAAAAATACGATCCATTAGATATTAATGAAGATGAAATAATGGAACTAGATACACAATATTATACAAAGAATATTCATAAATCAGCTTTTATCTTACCGAAATTTGTTAATGAATTAACAAAGGAGTAAAAACTATGAAGTTTAATGAAGCATATTCAGGAAATGTTTTTATTGGTGCTTCTCCTGATTATAAGAACTCGAACGCAGTAATATATGGAATGCCAATGGATTTTACAAGTAGCTTTCGACCTGGGGCAAGATTTGGTCCGAGAAAAATTAGAGAAGTTTCAATAGTATTAGAAGAGTATAGCCCTTACTTGGATATGGATTTAGCCGATATTCAATATTTTGATGCTGGGGATATCCCATTGCCTTTTGGAAATCCTGAAAAAAGCATAAAAATGATTAGTGAATATGTTAGTAAAATTATAAAGGATGGAAAATTTCCTCTAGGATTAGGGGGAGAACACTTAGTTTCTTGGCCAATAATTCGTGAAATATATAAAAAATATTCTGATATGGTTATATTTCATTTTGATGCACATGCTGACCTAAGAACTGATTATGAAGGAGAAGTACTTTCGCATGCTACTCCAATCCGTAAAGTAGTAGAACTTATCGGGGGTAAAAATGTATATCAGTTCGGTATCCGCTCTGGACTAAAAGAGGAATTTGAGTTTGCAAAAGAAAATATAAATTTTTATCCTTATGAGGTATTAGAGCCATTAAAAAAAGTATTAGCTAAGGGAATTAATCGACCAATTTATATTACTATTGATATTGATGTACTTGATCCAGCATATGCACCTGGAACTGGGACATTAGAAGCTGGTGGAATAACATCTAGGGAGATGCTAGCTTGCATTCACGAAATTTCTAGAGCTGGATGTAATGTTATTGGCGCAGATATAGTAGAGGTTGCTCCCGTATATGATATGGCTGATCAGACATCAATTTTAGCTGCAAAACTTGTAAGAGAAATATTACTTGGATGGATATAAATATTATCTATAACCCTTAGTTGGGAGGAACAGATGATAAAAGACGTGAAAGTTCTTGTAAGAACTAATATTAATTATCATAATAGTACAAATGAATTAATAGAATATCAATATAATGGCACACAATATTTAAAAAAAAATAATATTTTTTTAAGATATAAAGATAATAATAATCAAGATATGGGTAATACTTGGACAATAGTTAAGTGGAACGAAGATGAAAACCCAACTAGAGTTACATTAATAAGACAAGGTGAAACTAGGTCAAAAAATGTTTTTCAAAAAGGATATAAGCATATAGGCGAATATTATAGCTTAAGTTTATTATTCGAGATGGAAACAACGACAAAGGATCTATATATTAAAAAAAAGGCAAATGGTGGTCAAATCCTTGTAAATTATAATTTAAAGCTTAATAATCAATTAATAGGGAACTATATATTTGAAATTGATTATATTTTTGATAAATAGTTAAATAATTGGAAATTAACTATTGACACAACATAAAAAATGAATAAAATAATATTACTATTAGATATAGTAAAACTAATAAGAACTATAATCATATTATGAAAGGTGTGCCATGAATATGAGTAATAATATTTATCAATTTGATGAAGATACAATCAATGAATTATCTACAATAGAAATTGCTTATGAAATATTGAAGCAAACAAAGAACCCATTTGTTTTCAAAGAATTAGCTGAAAAGATTGGTGAGCTTAAGAAATTAAACAGTGAAAAATTATTAGATGTTTTACCTCAGTTATACACAGAACTTAATATTGATGGAAGGTTTATTCATATTGGAAAAAATGAATGGGGTTTAAAGAGTTGGTATTCTTTAGAAAAAGCAGAGGCATTACAATTATTAAAAAACGCTGATGATGATGATGAAGATGATGAAGAGATATCCTACTTAAACGATGATGATGAACCCGATGAAGTTGTAGTTGAAGATAATCTATATAAAGTAGATAAAGATGAAGATGATGAAGATGATGAAGATGATGTTGAAGAAGAAGATATAATTATAGAAGATGAACTTATTTTTGAAGAAGACGATGAAGAAGACGATGAAGAAGACCATGAAGAAGACCATGAAGAAGACGAAGAGAAGGATGTAGAAGAGGATGATGAAGATATAGACACGGAAGATGATGAAGAGGATTATTATTATTTTTCAGACGAATCCAAAAAAAAATCACGTAGCAAAAACGAATTAGAAGATAATCTATAATATGCTTGACAATATTATTGCTTGTTAGTAAAATATTCTATGGGCAATAGATTTATATACTAAGTAATTTAATAAATAAGAAATTAATTATTTAAAACAAAAGCGCCCCCAAACATGGGAGGAACTTTTGTTTTTTTAATTTTAAATAAAAATGCATGCAAGGGGAGATTTTTTTGACAAAATATATCTTTGTAACTGGTGGGGTTGTTTCATCGTTGGGTAAAGGTATAACTGCGGCTTCGCTCGGAAGACTTTTAAAAAATAGGGGAGCAAAGATTACTATTCAGAAGTTTGATCCGTATATTAATGTAGATCCTGGTACAATGAGCCCTTATCAGCACGGGGAAGTATTTGTAACGGATGATGGTGCAGAAACAGATTTAGATTTAGGTCATTATGAACGATTTATAGATATTAATTTAACTAAAAATAATAATGTTACAACTGGGAAAATATATTTATCAGTTATTAATAAAGAAAGACGAGGCGCTTATTTAGGGGGTACGGTACAAGTAATACCCCATATTACAAATGAAATAAAGGAACGTATTTTTAAAGCAGGATTGGATACGGATATAGTAATAACTGAAATAGGAGGAACGGTAGGAGATATTGAAAGCCTACCCTACCTTGAAGCTATTAGACAATTAAAAAAAGATTTAGGTAGAGAAAATATAATGTATATTCATGTAACCTTGATCCCTTATTTAGAGATGTCAGGGGAACTTAAAACAAAACCAACTCAACATAGTGTTAAGGAATTGCGTGGTATCGGGATTCAACCTAATGTTATTGTTTGTCGAACGACTCGTCCTTTATCTGATGATATAAAAGATAAAATTGCCTTATTTTGTGATATTGAGAAAGAAGCAGTGATTGAGAACTTGGATGCCGATACATTATATGAGGTTCCAATAATGTTGCAGAAACAAGGTTTTGATGAATATGTTATTAGACATCTGAATTTAGATTTACCAAAGGCAGATATGAAAGAATGGGCTGATTTAGTATATAAAATAAAAAATTTAAAAGAGACAACAAGGATAGCAATTGTGGGGAAATATGTTACACTTCATGATGCTTATTTAAGTGTTGCAGAAGCTTTATACCATGCTGGATACGCTAATAACTCGGAGATTAAAATAGAGTGGGTTAATTCAGAGCAGTTAAATAATTTAAATGTGCAGGACTTATTAGGAAATGTTGATGGAATATTAGTTCCTGGGGGTTTTGGAGATAGAGGAATAGAAGGTAAAAAAGTAGCAATTAAATATGCAAGAGAAAATAAAATACC
>CAZSSR010000044.1:0-10507 GCA_964609605.1 uncultured Bacillaceae bacterium
AATTTTATTAAACCCCTTGTTTTTATATGTGGGAGGAACAAATATGTCTAAAAGTTTAATAATTACTAGAATTGAAAAACAAAAAAGAGGGAAAAGATATAATATTTATATAAATGACTTATTTTCTTTTTCGGTACATGAAGATATTTTAGTTTCCCATAAATTATTAAAGAATATTGAACTAAATGAAGATTATATAAAAGATGTTCTTCAGAAAGATGAAGAAAATAAAGCGTGGAATAAATCACTTAAGCACCTAAGTTACAGAAGCAAAACTGAAGATGAGATAAAAAAATATTTAATCAAACAAAGTTATGAGATTGAAACGATTAATATAGTAATAGATAGATTAAAAAAACAAAAATATATTAATGATTGCTTATATGCTGAGAACTTTATTAAACAAAGAATATTATTAAATCCAAAAGGGAAAAAAATGATAGCCTATGAATTATTACTTAAGGGTATATCCGAAGAAGTTGCTCATAGTGCCTTAGATGAGATTGATGAAGATACGGAATACGATATGGCATTAAAATTACTCGAAAAAAAAGTAAAGGAATATAAATCGTTAGAATGGAATGATCTTCAAAATAAATTAGGAAGTTATTTACAAAGAAAGGGTTTTCCTTACAATATAATAATTAAAGCATTACAAGAAATAAAAGGAGAATTGGATTCGGATGGTGCGTAAGTACAGTCCGAATTTTTATTTTTTATTGCATATTTAGATGCTTTGGATATATTGCTTAATTTATCCATCACATATAACTTATTCCAATAAATAAAATAGATTTTCTTGACAAGCTAACGAATGAATAATAGAATTTAATTGTGTATTTTATTAGTGTTGCAGATTATTTATTATTTTTAATTTAAATGAAATAAATTGAAAGATTAATATTAAAAATGTGAAATTTAAAAATTTTTTAAGATTAGATACGGTTTCAATATTTTTTTAGTAAGTTAAAGGAGGTGATTTCATGTATATTAATATCCCCCTTTTACTTGCGTCGGTCATTATAGCATTTATAATTGGTTATTTTGTTAGAAAATTCGTTGCAGAGGCTAAAATTTCGAGTGCCGAAGAAGAAGCCAAAAAGATTATTGAAAGTACCTTTAGAGAATCTGAAGCACAGAAAAAAGAGATAATCCTCGAGGCAAAGGATGAAGCATACAGAATAAAAAATGATGCTGATAAAGATTATAGAGAACGTCAATATGAGACTCAACGTCTTGAAAGAAGGCTATTACAGAAAGAAGAAGTTCTTGAAAAGAAGATGGATACGCTAGAGCGAAAAGAAGAGTCTCTTATTCAAAAAGAAGAAACTATATCTGAGACACAAGTAAAAGTAGATAATATATTACATGAACAGATTATTGAATTAGAACGAATATCTGGTTTATCTATGGATAATGCAAAAAAATTAATTTTAGAAACAGTAGAACAAGAAGTACGTCATGAGACAGCTATAATGATAAAAGATTTAGAAAATACAGCTCATGAAGAAGCTGATAAAAAAGCTCGCGAGATTATATCTACAGCTATAGGTCGTTGTGCGGCTGATCATGTTGCTGAAACTACTGTATCAGTTATAACCCTTCCAAATGATGAGATGAAAGGTAGAATTATTGGAAGAGAAGGAAGAAATATAAGAACTTTAGAAACTTTAACAGGAGTTGATTTGATTATTGACGATACTCCTGAAGCTGTTATCTTGTCAGGGTTTGATCCAATAAGAAGAGAAATCGCAAAAATTGCACTAGAAAAATTAGTTGTAGACGGTAGAATACACCCAGCAAGAATTGAAGAAACAGTTACTAAGGCTCGTAAAGAAGTTGATGAAAAAATTAGAGATTATGGAGAACAAGCAACATTTGAAGTGGGAATACACAATTTACATCCAGATTTAATCAAAATATTAGGTCGATTAAGGTATAGAACTAGTTATGGTCAAAATGTTTTAATACATTCTACTGAGGTAGCACATTTAACAGGTTTGATGGCTGCGGAATTAGGGGAAGATATAAAACTAGCAAAACGTGCTGGATTACTTCATGATATTGGAAAAGCAATTGATCATGAGGTTGAGGGTTCACATGTGGAAATAGGTATTGAACTAGCTAAAAAATACAATGAAAATCCTGTAGTCATAAACTCAATAGCTTCACATCATGGAGACACTGAACCGAATTCAATTATAGCTGTGTTAGTTGGAGCAGCTGATGCATTATCTGCCGCAAGACCAGGTGCAAGACGAGAATCTTTAGAGAATTATATAAAGCGTCTTGAAAAACTTGAGGACATTTGTAATTCATTTGATGGTGTTGAAAAATCATACGCTATTCAAGCAGGTAGAGAAGTTAGGATAATGGTTAATCCAGAAAATATTAACGATTCAGATTCAGTTTTATTAGCAAGAAAAATTACTAAAAGAATAGAAACTGAACTTGAATATCCTGGTAATATAAAAGTAACTGTAATTCGAGAGACAAGAGCAATTGAATATGCTAAATAAAGTGGCTTAGCCACTTTATTTTTTTTAAAATATATATATATTTACTAAAAAAATTGCTATAGCAATTTACTGGAGTGTGATTATTTGAGAATATTGTTTATTGGAGATATTGTAGGTTCTATGGGTCGAGAAATGATTGAAAATTATATAGTTAATATCAGAAACGAATATAAACCTCATATTATTATCGCAAACGGAGAAAATGCAGCTGGTGGAAGAGGAATAAATGAAAAGATATTAAAAGAATTTTTTCAATTAGGTATTAATGTCATTACAATGGGAAATCACGTCTGGGATCGTGCAGATATATTTGATTATGTAGATAATTACAAGAATTTAATTCGTCCAGCTAACTATCCTGAAGATACTCCTGGCAATACTTATAGCATAGTAAATTTTAATTCACATAAAATTGCAGTAATCAATTTACAAGGACGTACTTTTCTGCCAGCAATAGAATGTCCTTTTAAGACTGCTGATAGACTAATTGATATAATTAGCAAAGAAACAACTAATATTTTTGTTGATTTTCATGCTGAAGCTACTTCAGAGAAAATTGCTATGGGCTGGTATTTAGATGGTAGAGTAACAGCAATTATTGGTACACATACTCATGTGCAAACTGCTGACGAAAGAATATTACCTAATGGGACTGCGTATATTACAGATGTTGGTATGGTTGGACCTTATGATGGTGTATTAGGAATGAATAAGGATAGTGTTATTAGGAAATTTGTAACACAATTGCCACAAAGATTCGAAGTCGACAAAATTGGTGTATCTCAATTTAATGCTGTAATAGTAGATATAAACCCGTTGTCTGGTAAGGCAATACATATTGAAAGGGTAAGATTTACCTCTGATAGTTTAGTTATATAATTAGAAATTTATATTATTATTTTTAATTTAAATAGAAGGAATTTTTTATTATTCCTCGAATATATCTCTATAGTTACAAAAAAAATATAAAATAATTAGACTTAATTAAACAAGGAGGTTTCAATCCATGGATGTATTAAAAGTTTCAGCAAAATCTAACCCTAATTCTGTTGCAGGTGCACTTGCAGGAGTGCTACGAGAGCGTGGTAACGCTGAGATGCAAGCTATTGGTGCAGGTGCACTTAATCAGGCAGTAAAGGCAGTTGCTATTGCTAGAGGGTTTGTTGCACCAAGTGGTGTTGACCTTATTTGTATACCAGCATTTACTGATGTAATAATTGATGGCGAGGAAAGAACTGCAATTAAATTAATAGTCGAGCCTAGATAAATCAACAAAAAAGACCTGTTTTCAATAAAATGAAAACGGGTTTTCTTTGTTAAAAATAGATATAACGAGGTTGATAATTATGAACTTTTCATCAGTGTTAGAATATTCACATTATATTATAAAGAGTAAGATAAATAGTGGAGATGTTGTAATTGATGCAACAATGGGAAATGGGCATGACACCTTATTTTTGGCTGATCTAGTAAAAGAGAATGGAAAGGTTTATAGCTTTGATATACAAAGTGAAGCAATTGATATCACAAGAAAAAAACTTAACGATAATAATCTCCTTTCACAAGTAACTTGTATTTTAGATAGCCATGAAAAAATCGATGAATTGGTAAAAGAACCTATTAAAGCAGCTATGTTTAATTTAGGTTACTTACCTGGAGCTGATAAAATAAGTAAAACTAACCCTACCATAACAATAGAGGCCTTAAAGCATGCATATAAGCTATTAACTACTGGAGGAATAATAACTATCGTAATTTATACGCGACATGATAATGGTTATGAAGCAGAAAAGGTCGAAGAATTTTTAAAAACGCTTCCTCAACAAGAGGTTTCTGTTATGAAATGTAGTTACCTTAACCAAGCAAACTACCCTCCTTATGTTATTGTAATAGAAAAAAGATAACCTATCAGACTGTTTAAAATGCCCTATTTCTACGTTGCTGCATATATCTCAGGTACTCACTTACCTTTAGTAAGCTCCGTTCCTTCGAATTTATGCGCGTCTTGAACTAGAGCATTTTAAACAGTCTGTACATTAATGGAAAACGTACTACAAGTTTAAACTTTTAAATCATCTTTATAGTGATATAATATATAAATATAAAACGTATGGCGTATAAGAGTTTAACCCATTGATTAATTATTAAAATATTTATTTATTGAGGTGACCAGATGACTAATAATGAAAACAGTATATTTATTACTCCTAGTATCACAGAAGCAAAAAAGAGGGGTAAAAATGAAATAAAAATTATAAATTTTGAAGAAATACCTGATGAGATAGCTAGCCTTGGTAAGGACAAGTATTATCATATTATTACACATGGCTGCCAAATGAACACCTATGATACAGAAACAATTGCAGGTATTTTAGAGTCAATGAAATATAAAAATACAGAAAATGAGAACGATGCGGATCTAATAATTATAAATACATGCGCAATTCGTGCAAATGCTGAAGATAAGGTTTTTGGAGAGATCGGACGTTTCAAAAATTTAAAATTGGAGAAACCAAACTTGATAATTGGTATTTCTGGTTGCATGCCACAAGAAGAGAGTGTAATTAATAAAATATTGAAATCTTATCAACATGTAGATCTAATTTTTGGCACACATAATATTCATCGTTTACCAATGCTTATTAATGATGTCCTGATTAAGAAGGAAATGACTATTGAAGTTTGGTCAAAAGAAGGTGACATTATCGAGCATATGCCTATATCTAGAAATGATGATTTTAAGGCATGGGTTAATATTATGTACGGATGCGATAAATTTTGTACATATTGTATTGTACCTTATACGCGCGGTAAAGAACGAAGCAGGAGACCTATGGATATAATTGAAGAGGTTCGCGAACTATCAAAAAGAGGCTATAAAGAGATAACATTATTAGGTCAGAATGTAAATGCTTATGGTAAGGATCTTGACTATAATTACGGATTTGCTGATTTGTTAGATGAATTAAGCACCATTGATATTCCAAGAATTCGTTATATGACAAGCCACCCTAAAGACTTTGATGATCAATTGATTGAAGTTCTAGCTAAAAAGGGCAATTTAGTTGAACATATCCATTTACCTGTGCAGTCTGGTAATTCTGAAATACTAAAAAAAATGGCAAGAAAATATACACGAGAAACATATTTAGAACTTATTAAAAAAATAAAGCATGCAATACCAGACGTTGTTTTAACAACAGATATAATAGTTGGCTTCCCTGGAGAGACAGAAGAACAATTTAATGATACTTTAAGTATTATGAAAGAAGTAGAATACGATTCAGCTTATACTTTCATATACTCTCCACGTGAAGGGACTCCCGCTGCGCTTATGGAAGACAATATAACTGAAACAGATAAGAAGAACCGTTTATATCGCCTAATAGATTTGCAAAATGAAATTAATCTGAAAAAGAATGAATTAATGCTAAATAGCATTGTCGAGGTTTTAGTTGAAGGCGAAAGCAAAAATAATCCTAATTTTTTATCAGGAAGAACACGGACAAATAAATCAATTAATTTTAAAGGTGATAAGACATTAATCGGTAAAATAGTTAGTGTTAAAGTTATTGAGGCTAAAACATGGAGTTTAAATGGTGAAATATTTAATCTTAATCAAATAAATACTAAATATGATATACTTGTATGAAATAATTTATTAATTATCTGGAGGAAAAATAATGGTAAGTTATACTCCTATGATTCAACAATATCTATCAATAAAGGCAGAGTACAAAGATGCCTTTTTATTTTTTCGTTTAGGAGATTTTTATGAAATGTTTTTTGAGGATGCTAAAAACGCATCTAAAATATTAGAAATAACTTTAACAGGTAGAGAAGGTGGTACTAAAGAAAGAATTCCAATGTGCGGAATTCCTTATCACTCAGCGGATTCATATATATCTAAGCTAATAGAATTAGGATATAAGGTCGCGATATGTGAGCAAGTAGAAGATCCTAGATTGGCGAAAGGTATTGTTAAAAGAGAGGTAATTCGTGTAATTACACCTGGAACAGTATTAGAAGGGGAAAGATTAAAAGATAAAAGTAACAATTATATTTGCTCGATCGTAAAGGATAAAGAGAAAATAGGTTTTGCTGTTTCAGATATATCTACTGGCGAATTCTATTCCACAGAATTTATTAATGAAGTTGATTGCTTGCTTAATGAGCTCTATCAATATAATCCCTCAGAAATATTAATGGACAATGAATTATATGAAGATTACAAAGAATATCTAAAACAAATAAATTCTACTATTTCATTTATTGATCATAATGTATCTGTATCATATTCCGAAATTATTTCTAGCCAATTTGCTAAACTTGACACAGATACATTATCCAATATAATTACAAAAAGTATTGGACAATTACTAAAATATATTCAATATAACCAAAAAAAGATATTAACACATATAAACAAGCTTATTATCTATGATACGAAACAATATATGGCTTTAGATCAATTTTCAAAGAGAAACTTAGAACTTTTACAAACTTATAGGGAACAATCTAAATATGGTTCTTTATTATGGCTGTTAGATAAAACTCAAACAGCAATGGGGAAAAGATTACTTAAAAGATGGCTTGAAAAACCTTTATTATCGAAAGATGATATTGAGTTACGTTTAGATATGGTTGAGGATTTATCTAAGGACTTAATATTATGTAATGAACTAATTGAAAAGTTTACAGATATTTATGACATAGAACGACTAATAGCAAAAACTGCATATGGCAATGTAACACCTCGAGATTTATATAATTTAAAGATAAGTATCGAAAATGTTAAAGATATAAGTATTTTAATATTAAACAGCAAATCAAACAACTTAAAGAAATTAGTAAAAGGCATTGATTTATGCCAAGATATTGCTTCTTTAATCGAAAAATCGATTATTAATGATGCCCCTATTTCATCTAAAGATGGTGGAGTGATAAAAAGAGGTTATAATCAACAATTAGATGATTATTATTCAATTCGAATGGAAGGCAATGACTGGTTAAAAGATTTAGAGAAAAAGGAAAGAAAAGAAACAGGTATAAAATCACTTAAGGTTAGCTTTAATAGAGTATTCGGATACTATATCGAGGTAACAAAATCAAATATTAATCAAATACCTAATGAAAGATATATTCGTAAGCAGACTTTAGCTAATGCGGAAAGATATATTACGGAGGAACTAAAAGTTAAGGAAATAGCAATATTGGAAGCAGAAGAAAAAACTTTAGATTTAGAATACAAGATATTTGTTGAGATTAGAGAAAAGATCGCTCTAGAAAGCAAGAGATTATTAATTTTAGGAAACATTCTAGCACAAATTGATGTTTTTCTTTCTTTTGCAATTATAAGCACTAGACAAAACTATGTTAGGCCTAAATTTAATATAAATGGAGTAATAAATATTGCAGAAGGCCGTCATCCCGTAATAGAAGCGATTAACAATGCACAATCCTTTTTTCCAAATGATGCAATATTAAATCAAAATGATAAACAAATTTTAATTATAACTGGTCCTAATATGTCTGGTAAAAGTACCTATATGAGGCAAATAGCATTAATTATAATAATGGCTCAGATTGGTTGCTTTGTCCCTGCAAAAACTGCTAGTCTACCTATTACTGACAGAATATTTACAAGAATAGGTGCAGGAGATGATCTAACAGGTGGACATAGTACGTTCATGATAGAAATGATAGAGACTAAGCAAGCAATAACTCAAGCAACTCCAAATAGTCTTATTTTACTTGATGAAATTGGAAGAGGCACATCTACCTATGATGGAATGGCATTAGCCCAAGCAATTATACAATTCATCCATGATAAGGTTAATGCAAAAACGCTCTTTTCAACTCATTATCACGAATTAACAATATTAGAAGAAATGTATCCAAAGATTAAAAATATTCATGTTAGTGTAATGGAAAAGGATAATAAAGTAATTTTTTTACACAAAATAAAAGCTGGCAAGACTGATAAAAGCTATGGAATCCATGTTGCAGAATTAGCCGGAATACCTCTTGAAATTATAGAAAACGCAAAAGTAATATTAAAAGATATAGAATCAAAGAATAAAGAATATCAAATAAAATTAGATTTTGATAATAATGCTGCGATTAATTCATCAAGTTCTATTAAACATCAAGAGATAATTGACCAAATAAATTCTATCGATTTTCTTAATATAACACCAATGGAAGCATTTCAGGTTTTGTACGATCTACAAGAGAGACTAAAGGAGTGAAAGTCTTGAGTAAAATTCATATTCTTGATGAACATGTATCAAATAAAATAGCAGCTGGAGAAGTTATTGAACGTCCTTCATCTATCGTTAAAGAGTTAATTGAGAATTGTATTGATGCAGGCAGTACAAAAATAGAAATATCAATTAAAGAAGGCGGCATTGATTTTATAAGAATAAAAGATAATGGTGAAGGGATAGATGAAAAGGATATCGAAAAAGCTTTTCTAAGACATGCTACAAGTAAAATAAAAGATGATAGAGATTTACTAAAATTAAAAACACTAGGATTCAGGGGAGAAGCATTAGCTAGTATTGCAGTAATATCACACATTACATTAAGAACTTCGAACAATAATGAGGGCAAAGGTTTTGAAGCTATTATCGAAGGTGGTAATTTTAAAGGTAAGATGGAGATTGCATTTGTAAAAGGAACGGACATTCTAGTAACAAACATCTTTTACAATACACCTGCTAGGTTAAAGTACATGAAATCAATTCAAAGAGAATTAGGATATATAATTGAGTATGTTAACAAACTTAGTTTAGCCCATCCGAAAATTTCATTTTATTTAATAAATAACGAACGCCTAATATTGAGAACTTTAGGGGATGGCAATTTACTCCACGTAATATCAGCAATTTATGGAAATAATATTGCTAAGAGCATGCTTGCAATAAATTTAAGTGATATTGATTTCAGTATTACAGGTTTTATCTCTAATACTGAAATTACTAGAGCAAATAAAAATTATATACATTTTTTTATTAATGGAAGATATATTAAAAACTTTCAATTAGTACAAGCGCTTTTAAGAGGCTATAAAGATTTACTAATGATTAATAGATATCCAATTTCAATCATTAATATTAAAATGGATCCATCAATAGTAGATATAAATGTTCATCCTGCTAAATTAGAAGCTAGATTTAGTAAAGAAAAGGAATTATTAAATATACTAGAAGAAGCTATCCATGAAGGACTAAAAAAATATTCTTTAATTCCAGAACCACTTAATAAAAATACTAATTATAAAAATAGCAGTGACATACAATCTTCGTATGAATCATTTTTTAATAAAGAAGATAGTTTAAACACATATGTGCATGAAGAACTATCACAAATTGTAGTTAACAGCGTAAAAGATAGTTCTGAAATTTTGCCTATATTTGAACCAGTTGCTCAAATATTTGGCACATATATTCTTGCACAAAACAATGAAGGCTTATATCTGATCGATCAGCATGCTGCACATGAAAGAATAAATTATGAAAACAATATAAAAAAAATTAAGCAAGCAAAACTTGAAAAACAGGAGCTACTTATTCCAATAACATTAGATTATTCTAAATCAGAAGTCGACCAAATTTTACTTAGAATTGACGAACTAAAAGGTATTGGCTTAGACGTAGAGTTATTTGGAAAACAGACGTTCATAATCCGTTCTGTTCCAAATTGGGTAACTAAAGGCCAAGAGCAAATATTAATTGATAAATCTTTTCAAATAATATTAGAAGATAGAGCAATTAATATATTAGAGTTGAATAAAGAGGTAATAGCAGATGAATCTTGTAAGTCTTCATTAAAAGCTAATAAGTTTATTTCTATTAAAGAGATGGAAGCTTTGTTAGAGCAATTAAGAAATACAGAGAAC
Organism: uncultured Bacillaceae bacterium; assembly: GCA_964609605.1. GTDB lineage: Bacteria > Bacillota > Bacilli > Tepidibacillales > Tepidibacillaceae > CAZSSR01. The sequence continues at coordinate 10,423 of CAZSSR010000044.1, forward strand.
CCATATTCCTGTCCCCATGGAAGACCTGTTATTATTCAATTTTCAAAATATGATATTGAAAAAATGTTTAAAAGAGCGACATAAC
>CAZSSR010000044.1:10517-10740 GCA_964609605.1 uncultured Bacillaceae bacterium
AATTACAACATCCTTTAATCCAGATCAAGGTGTAATTAATAGAGTTAGTGAATTTAGTAAAAGTATTGGTGCCATTTATGTTCAAAGGAATAAAAAATCTTTATTACAAATAATGAAGGATAATGATACTGATGAGCTAATTGTTATTGAAAAAGAATACGCAAAATATTATAATTTAAATTTTTTAATGAACATATTGAAAAAAAAAAACCCAAACACACCC
>CAZSSR010000045.1:0-8990 GCA_964609605.1 uncultured Bacillaceae bacterium
ATATCTGAAGCCTTTTTCTTAAAATTATTGTCAACTTTCTTAATTTCTTCAGTTTTTTTAGTTAAATTATCCGATTTTTTATTCTTATCTTCAATTTTGTTTTTACCTTCAATTTTGCTCTTATCATCAGATTTCTTTAAAACTTTACCCGACTTTAAGGAAATAAAATAATCATCAACTTTTTTAATTGTTTCTTGATCAACAGTGCTCATATGATTATTTACTGGATAATTCAACTTCTTTAACACATTTAAAATTTCTTTACTTTGTACCTCATGTATTTTAGCTAATTCGTATACTCTTATATTACTCATCGGCTCACCCCCACATTTTTCATTCCATAATTTTTAGTTTGTTACTAAAACCTCGATCAGTAATTGCTACAACTTTTCGAGATTCTTTCCCTATCGATTTTCCTAGTTCATCACTATTATAAGTTATCTTGTGAGTTACATTATAATAAGTACATTTATCTATAATCTTTTTTTTAGTATTTTCGGAAGCATCTTTAGCTATTAATACTAAATAAACTTGATTTTTTTGAATTGCTTTTATAACTACCTCACTACCCGAAATTACTTTGCCAGCTTTAGAAGCTAAACCCAATAGACTAAGTGTTTTATTATTTTTCAACTGTTTTGTTCAATCTCAATCTGAATTTTATCATATATTTCATCTTCTATCTTGATTTCTAAAATTTTTTCAAGTGATTTCTTTTTTTTCAATAACTGTAGACATGTTATATTATAACAAACATAAGCACCTCTACCAGATTTCTTGCCATTTACATCTATTTCAATTCCCTTTTCAGGTGTTCGAACGATTCTAATAAGTTCTTTTTTCGGTTTTATCTCTTGACAAGCTACACATTTGCGCATAGGTATTTTTTTCATTTTAAAAGCCTCCAAAACCTTATAAATTTAATTGAGACTCACTTTTGATATCAATTTTCCAACCAGTTAATTTTGCAGCAAGCCTTGCATTTTGTCCCTCTTTACCGATTGCCAATGATAATTGATAATCTGGTACAACAACTTGAGCACTTTTTTCTTCTTCATTAACTTTTACACTGATTACCTTAGATGGACTTAATGCATTAGAGATAAATGTCTCTATATTATTAGACCATTTAACTATATCAATCTTTTCACCCTTTAATTCATTAACAATAGTTTGAACGCGTGATCCTTTTGGACCCACACAAGAACCTACGGAATCAACTTCTGCATTATGGGAATAAACTGCAATCTTTGAACGATATCCAGCTTCCCTTGCAACGAACTTAATTTCAACAATTCCATCATAAATTTCAGGTACCTCTAACTCAAATAATCTTTTTAATAAACCTGGATGAGTCCTAGATAAATATATCTGAGGACCTTTCGTAGTTTTCTCAACTTTGGTTATAAAAACTTTTATCCTATCACCATGTTTTATTTTTTCCGTTGGCATAGCTTCATTTAAAGGTAACAACCCTTCCGTCTTGCCTAAATCAATATATATATATCGTTGATCTTGCCTTTGTGCTATACCTGTAACTATATCTTCTTCTTTATCAATAAATATGTCAAAAATGACTGAACGTTCAGCTTCTCTGATTCTTTGTGTTATAACTTGTTTTGCTGTTTGAGCAGCAATTCTTCCAAAATCTTTAGGTGTAACCTCAAATTCAACTATATCATCAATCTGATAATTCTGATTAATCTCTTTAGCGGTATCTAAAGAGATTTCAAGCCTAGGATCCAGTGCTTCCTCAACAATATTTTTTCTAGCAAATACCTTTACAAGTCCATTCTCTCTATTTATCTCTACTCTGACATTTTGAGCAGAATGAAAATTTCTTTTATACCCTGAAATTAAGGCGGCTTCTATAGCTTCTAATAATACATCTTTTTCTATGCCTTTTTCCTTTTGTAATTGATGCAATGCGTCAATAAAATCAGTATTCATTTAATCTCCTCCTTTCCATTTAAAAAACTACTGCTAATCTTATATTAACAATTTTATCATAAGGAATATCTATTGTAGACTTTCCAATGGTTACGGTTATAATATCGTTCTCAAATTTCTTTAATACTCCTTCAAATACTTTTTGATTATTAATATGTTCACTTGTTGTTATCATTATATTTTTATTAATTGAATTTAATATTTCATTTTTATTCCGTAAAACTCTTTCCGCTCCAGGAGAAGATACCTCTAAAAAGTATGCATTTGGTATAGGATCAATTTTATCCAATTCATTACTTATAACTTCGCTTGCTTTACCACAGTCATCAATATCTACTTCGCCATCAGCTTTATCTATATATATACGTAAAAACCAATTTTTCCCTTCTTTTTTATATTCAATATTATATAATTCTAATTGTATGTTTTCTAGGATTGGCGTGACTATCTCTTTTATTTTTTGATTAATTTGGTTGCTCATATTTAGTTCTCCTTTAAAATAAAAATGTAAGAGTGGGTTGCCCCCACTCTTTTTTTAGAAATTTCTATAAACAATATTACCATAACGATTATATCATACAATTATTCATCTAAGCAATTATTATTATTAGAATAGTGATAACTGATTTGATTCTGGTAAATCTTTCAAGCATCCAGATTTATCCAAAATATCTATTACAGTCTTTGATATTTTACACCTTGATTGAAAATCTTCAACAGATAAAAAATCGCCTTCATCTCTAAATTTAATAATATTATTTGCCATGTTTGTACCAATACCAGAAATCGCTGAAAAAGGTGCTATTAAACCTAATTTTTCATCGTTAACAATAAACTTAGATGCATCAGATTTATATAAATCAACATTTAAAAAATAAAAACCTCTTTCAATCATTTCTAATGCCACCTCAAGAACTATTAACAAGTTCTTTTCCTTTAATGTAACTGAGTTACCCTTGTTTAGAATTTCTTCCATCTTATAAGTAATTTCCTTTGAACCAGATACCATTGCAATAATATCGAATTCTGCAGCTCTAACAGTAAAATAGGTAGCATAATAATAAATTGGATAGTAAACTTTAAAATAAGCAATCCTTATTGCCATTAGTACATATGCGACGGCATGGGCTTTAGGAAACATATACTTTATTTTTTGACAAGACTCGATATACCAATCTGGTATATTATAATTTTTCATTTCATTTATATCGTCTTGCAATAATCCCTTACCTTTTCGTACCTTCTCACTTATTTTAAAAGCGACAGAAGAATCTAACCCTTTTTGTATTAAATGCATCATAATATCATCCCTAGTACAAATAACTTCTGATAATCCTGCTTTTTTAGTTTTTATTAATTCTTGAGCGTTATTAAGCCATACATCAGTTCCGTGAGATAAACCAGATATTCTTACCAATTCAGCAAAAGTGGTAGGTTTAGTCTCTTCTAACATTTGCCTAACAAACTTAGTACCAAATTCAGGAATACCAATTGCTCCATTTTTTGATTTAATTTTATCAGATAACATTTTAAGTGGTTTATTACTTATAAATATTTCATAAACATTTTTATCGTCAATAGGAATGTTATTAGGATCTATATTAGTCAAATCCTGTAACATTCTCAAAGCCGTTGGATCATCATGCCCTAATATATCTAATTTTAACAAGCTACCACTTATTGCATGATAGTCAAAATGTGTTGTAACTATACTTGTAGAAGTATCATCAGCTGGTCTTTGTATAGGAGTAAAATCAAAAACATCTTTATATTGAGGAATAACTATTAATCCTCCCGGATGTTGACCAGTTGTTCGCTTTATACCAGTGCAACCTAGTACCAATCTATTAATTTCCGCTTGACGTAAATTTAGATTATTTTCCTCTTGATATTTTTTTACATAAGCATAAGCAGTTTTTTCAGCAATTGTTGAGATAGTACCAGCACGAAATACATAATCGGACCCAAAAATTTCTTCTGTATACTTATGAACTAATGGTTGATATTCGCCTGAAAAGTTCAAGTCAATATCAGGTACCTTATCACCCTTATATCCCATGAAAGTTTCAAATGGTATATCATGGCCATCCTTAAGCATTTTACTATGGCAATTCGGGCAATTTTTATCAGGTAAATCATATCCAGATCCATAAGAGCCATCTAAAATGAATTGGCTATATTTACAATTTTTACATATATAATGAGGAGGTAATGGATTTACCTCTGTAATCCCAGTCATTGTAGCAACAAAAGATGATCCTACTGACCCTCTAGAACCCACTAAATATCCATCCTCTAATGATTTTTTTACTAACTTATAAGAAATTAAATAGATAACTGAAAAACCATTTTTAATTATACTATTTAGTTCTTTATCTAATCTTTTCTCAATTATCTCAGGTAAAGGATCCCCATAAATATCTTTTGCTTTTGAATAACTCATGTTGCTAATTTCATCTTCAGCACCTTCAATTATAGGTGTATAAAGCTTGTCTGGAAAAGGTTTCAAGAATTCTATCTCGTCAGCAATTTTATTTGGATTATCTACAATAATTTTCTTCGCGATATCATTCTCTAAATAATCAAATGCACTAAACATTTCATTAGTAGTATAAAGGTAAGCGGGATTTAAATCATTAATATTATGATATTTATAACCACCAATTTGATTAAATACAAGTATTTTTCTATTTATTTCTTCCTCAGGATTTAAATAATGAACATCACCTGTTGCAACAACTGATATATTTAGTTTTTCACCTAACTCTATGATTTTATTATGGATATCGATAATATCCTGTGAATTATTAACAAGTCCGTTTCTAATTAAATGTTTATAATTTTCTAGCGGCTGAATTTCCAAATAATCATAAAAAGATGCTATTTCTTCAATTTCTTCAGAAGTACTATTTAACATCGCTTCAAAAATTTCTCCTTGATTACAAGCTGACCCAAAAAGCAACCCTTCTCTGTGTTCTACTAAAACACTTCTAGGTATTCTTGGACAACGATAATAATAATCTAAATGCGATTTAGAAACAATTTTATATAAATTTTTCAATCCTATATAATTTTTAACTAATATTGTTAAATGAAAAGGTCTAAGCTTTTTATAATCTCCTTTTCTTATATTATTGTTTATATCTATCATATTAATAATATTTTTCTCTTTTAATTCATTTAACATCTTCACTAACAAATATCCTGTTGCTTTCGCATCATTAAGAGCACGATGATGTTCAAGTTCTATATTAAAATGTTTACAAAGTGTATTAAGTTTATAATTTTTTATATCAGGGTATAATAATCTTGCAAGTTCAACTGTGTCAATTAAAGAATTGTTTATTTTATCAATTCCCATGTTTTTTAAATTAATATTTACAAACCCTATATCAAATCTGGCATTATGTGCAACTAAAGTTGATTCACCAATAAAGTCTAAAAATTTTAGTAAAACATCATCTATGAAGGGAGCTCCTTTAACCATATCATCTGTTATTCCAGTTAAATTTGAAATAAATAAAGAAATCGGTTCCTTTGGATCCACAAACATAGAAAAATCGTCTATTATATTTCCATCTCTTATTTTAACAGCGCCAATTTCAATAATATTGTTAAATTTAGCAGAAAGGCCAGTCGTTTCTAAATCGAATATTACAAAAGTTTCATTATTTAAATCTATTGGTTGTTCATTATATACAATAGGAATATTATCGTTTATAACATTTGCTTCTAATCCAAAAATAATTTTGACTCCATATTTTTCTCCATATTCAAACGCATCTGGAAAAGCTTGAACAACACCATGATCCGTAATAGCCAACGCCTTATGTCCCCATTTACTAACCTGTTCAATATATTTTTTTACTGGAGTTATTCCATCCATAGCACTCATATTTGTATGCAGATGTAATTCAACTCTTTTCTCTTTTGCCAAATCCTCTCTTAAATCTCTATCTATTTTTGTAATATCAGTAATCATTATTACTAATTCATTAGTAAAAGAATCGATTTTGACATTCCCTCTAAGGCTTACCCATATATCTGCTTCCAAATTATTAATAATATCGTAACTTTTTTTTGAATCCTTTAAAAATAATTTAGCTTGAATGGAATCGTTTAAATCATTAAGATTAATAATTAATATTACTCCACCATTTCTCGTTTCTTTATTCTCAAACGAAAATATTTTTGCTTCTACAATTATATTATCTTCTTCTTCAATTATTTCAGAAATAAGTTTGTTTTTTCCACTAATAGATTTTCCAAATATTATATTAGATGTTTTTTTTGTTTTGCCAAGTATGTTTGCCTTTTCACTGATCATACTTTCATTTAATAGGTTTTTGATATCCATCTCTATGTTATTATCATTAATTTCCTTTTGATTAACAATTTCAGACTCATCACTACATTTAAAATCAATTATTATGCTTTCATTAATCCACAAAAATAAGGAATTGCTTAATAACTGAATAATATTTTTTCTTAAAAATAATTCTCTTGTTGAATCGTTAGCAACATAAATAATTAATGAATTTTCTTCTAATTCCCATTTAACATCCCTCAATATATTATATGAACTTGGATTATCCTTTAATGGATTAATAATATTTAACCAATATTCAGTTATAATCTCAAATGAAGAGGTAAAATAAAATCTATTCACAAAACTAACTTCTTTATATTGATTTAAGCATTGAATAAGTGATTCATAAAATTTATCAAGAATATTCTTTGGTATTAATTGTTGATATGCAAAATAAATTGATAATTTACAATCGTTACTATTCAATTCGACTTTTTCAATCTTTACTCCTTGAAAATAGCCTCTCATTTCATTAGAAATAGAAGCATAATCTAATAATTTTTCAAAAATATCCATACCTTTACTATCCATAGAATCTCCTTTTATTCAGATGTAATAAGATTCCTTCTTACACAAATAAAACAAGCATATTACTTTTATAATATTGATTTACCAATAATATCCTCTATCTCTATTATTAGTTCCTCATAGAGTTTATCTTCCTTTACTTTCCTAACAATTTCTCCATTTCTAAAAATTAAGCCTTCACCATTACCACCAGCAACACCTACATCAGCTTCCTTAGCTTCTCCAGGACCGTTAACAGCACAACCCATAATAGCAATTTTTATAGGCTGATCAATCTTGTATAAAATCTTTTCTACTTTATTAACTAAATCTTCTAAATCAATCTTCGTTCTTCCACAAGTTGGACATGAGATTATTTCAGGTTCATTCTTTCTAATTCCTAAATCCTTTAATATTTCCTTAGCTACCTTAATCTCTTCAACTGGATTACCAGTTAAAGAAACACGTATCGTATCTCCAATTCCACTTGCTAAAACCGCACCTATTCCAACAGCTGATTTAATACTTCCTGAAAATATCGTACCCGCTTCTGTAACACCAACATGTAGAGGGTAATTACATTTTTTTGCCATTAGCTTGTTAGCCTCTATCATCATAGGAACGTTAGACGACTTTATTGAAATAACTATATTATCAAAATCTAATTTCTCTAAAATATCTATATTTCTTAATGCTGATTCTACAATGCCTTCTGCAGTGGGATGACCATACTTTATTAATATGTCTTTTTCTATAGATCCCGAGTTAATTCCAATACGTATGGGAACGTTTTTATTTTTACAAGCATCTACTACTTTTTTTATATTATCAATAGAACCAATATTGCCAGGATTTATCCTTATTTTATCTATTCCATTATCTAATGCTAATAATGCCAATCTATAATCGAAATGAATGTCTGCAACTAAAGGAACAGAAGTTTTTCTTTTAATCTCCTTTAATGCATTTGCAGCTTCATTATCAATTATTGCAAGTCTGACAATTTGACAACCAACATTGGTAAGCTCCTCGATCTGCTTTACAGTTGCCAAAATATCTCTAGTATCTGTAGAGGTCATAGATTGTATTATTACATCTTCTTGTCCGCCTATTTGTATATTTCTCACATAAACAGATTTCGTATTATTTCTACTAAACATTATTTGCACCTACTTTTATAAAAAAATTATTCAAATAATCTTGTAACATCGTTAACTGTTATGAGAATCATTAGTAACATTAGAAATGCAAATCCAATAAAGTGAACAAGACTTTCTTTTTTGGGATCTACAGGTTTTTTTCTCACAGCTTCGACTAAAAGAAATAACAAACGGCTTCCATCAAGCGCTGGAATAGGAAGTAAATTAAACACACCAAGATACAAGCTTAAGATAGCCGTCCAATTCATAAGAGTAAAAATACCAGCCTTTGCAGCATCACTAGTAATTTGAACAATACCAACTGGTCCTGCTACATCATCAATTCCTACATCGCCAGCAAACAACATTTTAAAGCTATCAAAAATTAGTCCTATCCATTTTGCCACTTCTGAAAAGCTCATTTTAACGGCTTCTACTAAAGTAACATCCATAAATACTTGTATAGTTCTAATTCCTATTATACCAACTCCATCCTTATTCTCTGGTATAATTAAAATATCAATCTCATTTTCGTCTCTAACAATATTCAAATCAATTTCTTTATCTGGAGAATTTTGTAACATTAATATTAAATCTCCAGCACTATCAAATTCAACATCATTAATTCCAATTATTTTATCTCCAACTTCCAGATTTGCCTTTTCAGCAGGGGAGTTTTCTGTAACCTCTCCAATAATAACTTGGTTCGAAGGAACCCCAACCATAATTGCTATACTAAAAAATAGTAACAAGGCTAAAAGAATATTAAACATTGGGCCACCAAAAATGCAAAGAAATCTACTAAAAACAGACTTTGAGCCGAATTGCCTATCCCTTGGTGCAATTTGTATTTCTTTCCCATCAATATGGACTTTTGCTTCCTTAGAGACAGAAAAATTAATAGACTCCTCATTTTCATCTAACCCTTTAATATACATTTTCTCTTCAAGATCGAATTCTTCTACCTTTATTTTTGAATTGTTACCTGATCTAATAAACAAATCAGTAATCATATTATCATTATC
>CAZSSR010000045.1:9000-10582 GCA_964609605.1 uncultured Bacillaceae bacterium
TTTTAATCCCTATTGTTTTACCAACATTAATATCATAATTTTCTTGTTCTTCACCAGCCATATTTACATAGGCCCCAACTGGCAATATCCTTAGCGAATATTTAGTTTCCCCTTTTTTAAAGGAAAAAATTTTTGGCCCCATACCAATAGAAAATTCACGTACTAAAACGCCCGCTCTTTTTGCAAATATAAAATGCCCAAATTCATGAACAAATAACATCATAATAAAAGCAATTATAATTTCAATAACTAACACTAATGTATCTATAATGCTCACCGCCTCTTTATATCAATTATATTATTTGCAGTAACTCTTGCCCACTTATCACTTGCAATAATTTCCTCAATTGTTGGTTTACTAATAGTTTTATGCTTTTCCAATACCCTTTCAATAATTTCTTCAATTTCAATAAAAGAAATTTTTTTTGATAAAAAAGCATTCACCGATATTTCATTTGCTGCGTTCAAAACAGTAGTCATTGTTCCACCCTGTTTACCACATTGATAAGCTATTTTTAAACTAGGATATCTAATCAAATCAGGTTTTTTAAAATTTAAAGAACCTATAGCAGAAAGATTTAACGAATTAATTTTTAGTTCTAATCTATTAGGGTAAGATAATGCATACTGGATAGGTACCTTCATATCTGGAGTACCTAATTGAGCAATTATTGCTTTATCATTGTACTCAACCATAGAATGTATTATACTTTCCGGGTGAATAATAACCTCAATTTTTTCATATGGTAAATCGAATAACCAATGTGCTTCTATAACTTCAAGTCCTTTATTCATCATCGTTGCAGAATCTATTGTTATTTTATTACCCATTGTCCAATTCGGGTGAGCAAGTGCTTCTTCAATTGTTACATCTTTTAACTCTTCTCTTGTTTTATCTCTAAATGAACCACCTGAAGCAGTAATAATTATTTTATATACCTGGTCAATGTTCTCACCTTTCAAACTTTGAAATATTGCTGAATGTTCACTATCAATAGGAAGCAATTTAACATTATGCCGTTTCACTAATTCCATTACAATATGACCACCGGATACTAGAGTCTCCTTATTAGCTAGCCCTATATCTTTACCAGCCTCAATAGCCTTTATCGTAGGCACTAAACCTATACTACCAACAACAGAAACTACAACAAAATCAACTTCATTATATGTCGCAACATCTATTAAACCACTATCACCAAAAACAATATCTATCTTATCACTTATATCATATTTTAATTTTTCAGCCAATTCCTTAGAACTAACTGAAACTATTTTAGGCGAAAATTTATTAATTTGCTTTTTTAATAATTCAATATTATTTCCTGCTGATAATCCAATAACATTAAATTTGTCCAAATGTTCTTCAATTACTTCAAGTGTTTGGGTTCCTATTGAACCAGTAGAACCTAATATTGCAATATTTTTTCTCATAACCACTCACCTTATTACCTAAAATATATTAATTAAATATAATATTAAAAATATAAATATTAAACTATCAAAACGGTCAAGAATACCCCCATGTCCCGGTAAAAATGAACCCGAATCTTTTACATCCTTAGATCTTTTTAATGCAGAT
>CAZSSR010000046.1:0-9177 GCA_964609605.1 uncultured Bacillaceae bacterium
ACTAATTTTATCTGATAACTCTGTTGTAGCAGGTATCTCTGAAATATCTGAATGCTTATTAACAACTGGCTGATGATTAACAAAGCTCCATATATAGTCACTAAAGGTACCGAATTCTTTTTGTATCTCAAGAAATTTTATAGCATTATTGATAGATGCTTCTATTTTTTTACGATTTCGTATGATTCCAGGATTATTCACTAATTCCTCAATTTTTTTTTGATCATACAAGGCTACCTTTTCTGGAACAAAGTTATCATACGCACTTCTATACTCTTCTCTTCTATTTAAAATTGTTAACCAGCTCAAACCAGCTTGTGCAGATTCAAGAACAATGAATTCAAATTGTTTTATATCATCGTATATTGGTACGCCCCAATCTTTATCATGATAAGCGCGATATAAATCTGTTTTCTCACACCATGAACATCTATTCATCTTTTACCTCCACAAATACTATGGTGAATTTATTTTAAATTATAGAGTGATTGGGTTTGATTAGTTTTAACATTAACATAATTTTCAAATTTTTCTGCATTTGTACTCATGTTAAGTTGACCTACATTTTCCCCATTTTTTATCAATTGTCCTTCTTTAGAGCCATTAGATTTAAATTCAAAAATAATTTTATATCCATTCGTTTCATCTGTTCCTACAACATTGCCTCCAATTGCCCTTCCTTTTGCGTCAAATTTATCTAGAAGAATGTCAACATCAAAAGTCATCAGCCCATATTCTGGATGATCCCATGTTACAGTACCTTCTCCAGTTTGAGAACCAAAAATTGGTATTTTTCCAGCTCCGGGGATACTGAAATCTCTTTGCTCGTAAACTGTTCCATTAATACTACCAGTCATTTTAGCTTCAATATCCATGCCAGCTAAAGCATCTTGTGCGGTAGGCTGTGAATTTGTAAACCAACCAGTTTTATTTGAATTATTAAAAGCATTGATTACGATTGAAGGTGCACCCATAGTTTGTAGTTTTTGAAGATATAAATTAGCGATTTCCTGTTCTATATCGGGAGAGGCATTCCATAATTGATAATCCATCATTGAAGTAACAGGAGTTCTTAATTCTTTTAATTGATCCCACAGCAAAGTATTCCATCCTTCAGACGTAGCTAATCTTTGATCACCGACTTCTACCATATTTTCAATTTTAGATACTAGGCTATCTTTGTCAGTCTGATCAATTGTAACTAATTCTGTAGGTATTGTTTGAAGATTTTTTTTCTCAATTAACTGTGGTGTAACAGTATTTCCGCCTGCCGTTATATAGCTAACTTTCGGCTCTGCTGCAGCTGGGCAAGCTCCTGGAGGTGCTGGAATAGTACCTTGAGGAGATAAAGGTTTATAAAATTCCTGAGGTACATTACTAGTTGATTGCAGGGCATAAGCCCTTATAAATTGATTGTCAAACAATGATTTAATATAAGTCAATAGTGCATTATTATTGTATGAAAGTTTACTTGTATCTAAATTCACCTTTGCCATTGCAGTTAATCCATCATCATAGTATTTATTGATAGCTTGTAAATCATAAAAGAAATTAGCCATTTCAGATGCTACGATAATATCTGTATTTAGATTAGTAGTGGTTTCATTAGTTTTTTTTGAATTTTCATTATTATCATTCTCTGTTTTATCCACAAGTTCTGATTCTATGTTATCTTTAGTTGTTTCCTCATCGGTAGATTCAATATTGTTAGTATTTTGTTCAGTGACTGAGTTGCTAGATTCTTTTGATGAACAACCAGCTGTAAAAAGAAGCGTAATTAAAAACATAATGAGTAAAAATAAGTTAAATTTTTTCATTATAAATCACCCCTATTTTTAATATAAAATATTTATTCGCTATATATATTTTAACATTTAAAAAATTTTGATTCAATTAATAAAAAATACCCTCTATTATAATTAGAGGGTATTTCTGGTCTTATTCTGCAATTTCTAATGCTATTTCAATCATTTGATTAAATGTTTTTTGTCGTTCTTCTGAAGACGTTTCTTCTTGGGTAATTAAACTATCGCTTACTGTTAATAATGTAAGTGCTTTAACATTAAATTTAGCAGCAATCGTATAAAGAGCTGTTGTTTCCATTTCTATCGCTAAAACGCCATAATCTGCCCATTGCTTCCAATAATTTGGATCATCATGATAAAATGTATCAGAAGTTAATATATTTCCGACCTTGACATCGATTTCTTTTGACTTTGCTATATCATATGCTCTTTTTAATAATTCAAAATTAGCAGATGGAGCATAATCTTTCCCGTCAAAACATAATTTATTTATATTTGAATCCGTAGATGAAGTCATTGCTAAAATTATGTCTCTTATTTTGATTTCTGGCCTAATTGAGCCACAGGAACCTACCCTTATAAGGTTTTTGACATTATAGCTATTAATTAATTCATTAACATAAATTGATATTGATGGCACTCCCATTCCAGATCCTTGAACAGAAATTCTTTTGCCTTTATAATTACCAGTGAATCCTAGCATGCCACGAACTTCATTATAACAAATAACATTTTCTAAGTATGTTTCTGCAATCCATTTTGCTCTTAATGGATCTCCAGGTAAAAGAACCGTATCAGCTATTTGTCCCTCTTTTGCTCCAATATGTATACTCATTAAATTCATCCCTCTCCTTGTTACGTATAGTATAATCTTTAAAAAGCACAATATTCAATGTTTTTCTTTAGCTTCTTTTTTATCCTCAAAGAACTCATCAATTATTTTCTCAGCCATCGTTTTTTGGATATTTGCTTGTATAACAAGCTGCAATACTAATAGAATTAATTCAACTTTTTTCTTATCTTCTAATGAATTATTTTCAAGACTTTTATCAATTCGATTAATTCTTACAGTGAATTTTTCTTTAAAGTCTTCTAATTCAGCTCTTTCTAAATCTAAAAAAATGTTATATATATTATTAATGTCAAATAATTCATCATTTTTTTTGGAATTAATATTATCAGTAATTGGGGATAATAATTTGTGAATATCATTTATTGATAATATCTGTTTTAAATAATACACCCAAACTAAGATAGTTAGATGATGTTTATTATATTTCTTTTTTTCAGAAGGAAATAATATATTTGCACTTGTATAGTTGTTAATCATTGTTTTTGTAAATATTTTGTCACTTTCATTTCTTTTAAAATGAGCCAGTTTTTCATCAAAAAAAGTTGTAACCTGATCCATATATAGATATATATTTGGTATATCTGATGGCAGTATTGAATCATGTTCTAAAAGATCATTAAGTATTTTTCTAATTTCATTTTCATTAATACTCATAAATTACACCCCTTTTATATTTTAAATATATATTTTATAATATTAATATTAATGTATACATATTGCAAAGTAAATACACTTGGTGTATTATTAATAAGTATAAGACATAGTTTTAAATAATATGTAACATGATTAGGAGGTTTTAAAGTGATTGCAAGAATGAAAGAACCTGTAAATGCAATGACCCATATGCTCGGAATAGTTCTTTCTACTATCGGGCTAGTTTATCTTCTTTACTATTCAGTAAATCAAGCAACTCCATGGCATATTGTTTCATTTTCAATATACGGAGTAAGCATGATATTGTTGTATACTGCTAGTACTTTATATCACTCGTTAAATATTTCTGAGAAGAAAACTGAAGTACTTCATAAGATTGATCATATGATGATATATTTACTAATTGCAGGCTCTTATACGCCAATATGTCTGATTCCCTTACGCGGAGGTTGGGGATGGAGCCTATTCGGTGTAGCATGGTTTCTTGCGATAACAGGAATATTGCTAAAGATTTTCTGGTTTAAGGCTCCAAGATGGATCTCTACTATATTCTATATTGGGATGGGTTGGGTTGTAGTTATTGCGTTTATTCCCTTAACAAATACAATACCTACAGCTGGTGTGCTTTGGTTAATTGCCGGTGGCATATCATATACTATTGGAGCAGTAATATATGGACTAAAAAAACCAAATATTTTTGAAAAATATTTGGGGTTTCATGAAATATTTCATATATTTGTTTTGGGAGGAAGCTTTTGTCACTTTATTCTTATGTCTAAATATATCTTATATTTATGATAAATAAATCTAATAAGATAATTATAAGAAAAAAAATTGCGTATATTATGCGTAATCTTTTTTTTTTAATTAAATCTTTTTTTAATTGGTAAAATCCTTTTATATGTTAATGATCTCCAAATCCATTCAACTGGACCTGTAGTGAATTTTGCCAGCCAATATTTACTTAATAATACCTGAATTATGAAAATAGATATTGTTAATAACAATCCAATAAAAGGACTTACCCTTCCATACAAACCAAATCCATAACCATAAAAGATAGTTGTACATAAAATTGATTGGAATAAGTAGTTGCTAAGGGATAATCGGCCAACATATGAGAACGGTATTAAAATTTCTTTCCATTTATCATAACGCACTAAAAGAATAATAGTAGTAGCATAAAATAATGAAGTTGCAGGCCCTCCTATTTGGTCTTGTAAAAAATCAATTGTATAGCTACCATTAACAATGTACGGTAGAATTTTAAAGAAAAAACCAATAATAAACATTGAAATCCATATTCTTTTTATAATTAATAAATTCTCTTCTACGTTATGGAAATACCTCTTCTTAGCAAAATATGCACCTAACAAGAACATCGGTAATAAAATCAATGTAATATAGATTGTGCCAAAACCTAAATTTACATTTTTCCAATCATTAAAACGTTGTATAGTAATCTCAGAATAACTACCAGAGCTATATATTTCAATAGTTTTGCCTACTAGAGCCATATCAACGTTATTATATATATTCAGGTTGTTTGTAGATAAATCGTAAACAAAATATAATCCACCTAAAATTATTGTAGGAATAATTATTAACATTAATGCCCAAATTAATAGCGCTTTAGCTTTGGTATCATGAAATAAGAGCAAAATAAAACCAATTAAAGCATATGAGATTAATATATCACCATGCCAGATTAGAAATGCGTGAATCATTCCGATAATCAATAATATAAACAATCTTCTACTAAACAATGGAACAAAATTATATCCCTTTGCAACTGCTCTATCTTTAAAAATTATCATTCCAAAACCAAATAAAAAAGAGAATAGCGTATAAAAGCTCGCTTGTGCGAATATATCAATAAAATATTCTGTCAGAACGTCAATCTTATTTGGCCAGAGAATTCCTGGTTCTAAGTATTGCCATGGTGAACTGAAATCTAACATATTTACCAAAAAAATTCCAAATATAGCTAAACCACGAATTATATCAATAGAATCTATTCTTTCTTTGTTAGATATAGGTAATAAAGGTTCCAACTTGATACACCTCTTAGAAAATATAGTTTAAAATTATATATTTTGTTTTTTTACTTGAATTTATTTTGGTTTTGGCATAGTTTAGTATTTAGAATAAAAAAAATCAATCAAAGGTGATAATATGAGAAAAAGGAAAACGAACCGTATTGCTAAGTTATTTATTTGGATTGTAGTGATTGTTTTTGCATTAGGAACAGGAATGAGTACATTGTTAATATTATTTATGAATTAATACATTTATCTACAAGGTATATGTTGTG
This sequence comes from uncultured Bacillaceae bacterium, assembly GCA_964609605.1. GTDB lineage: Bacteria > Bacillota > Bacilli > Tepidibacillales > Tepidibacillaceae > CAZSSR01. Next base: position 5,627 of record CAZSSR010000046.1, read on the forward strand.
ATAATTAGATAATAAACTATTACATTAAACACTATTAGCACGGGTATCCCGTATTTAAAGCTAAGGTGTTTTGTTTTATGTCTAAATTTTTTCATTCCAATATATATCCCAAATCCACCACCAATTAATGCTATTATGTATAATTTTTTTTCGGAGGTTCTCCAATTATTTTTTTTAGCATTATATTTATCATAGCCCATAATAATAAATCCATATAAATTAATTACTATTATATAAATTCCTAAAAATAGCATTATTTGATTCAATTAACACTTCTCCAATCTTAATATTATATTATTTATTGTAGCATTCATGTTTATTTATTAATATAATAATTAAACTATAAATATAGAATAGCTATATATGTTTCAATAATTTATAAATAATGTAATTTCTCTTGAATTTATAATATTTTATAGTTATAATTAACTAGCTCTGATTGCTTATGTACACATCGGCCTCCTTGTCCCTTATTGGTAATGGAAGTTTCTTGTTTACCTTTGCTACAGGCAATTAATTTTGGGAGGTTTTTTTATTGTATAACGATAAGAAATTAAATTGTAAGGAATGTGGTAAGGAGTTTGTTTTTACAGCATCAGAACAAGAATTTTATGCTCAAAAAGGATTTACTAATGAACCTGTTAGATGTCCAGAATGCCGTTCAGCAAGAAAATCACAACAAAGATCTGGTAGAGGTGGCGGTAATAATTTTAGAAAATCAGAACGCAAAATGTATTCAGTAGTATGCGACGAATGTGGAGTGGAAACTACAGTACCTTTCCAACCAAGTGGTGACAAACCAGTTTATTGTAAAGATTGTTTTCAAACACATAATGATAGATAGATAATTTATTATTAACAAAAACCTTCTCATTTTTACGAGAAGGTTTTTTATTTTAAGTCTCTTTTCTGTCAATTTTGTCCTTAGCCTTCGCTTCTTTTAATTTTTCTGGAGTAATATCATTACCTTTCTTATCGACAACTTTTATAGAATGTAATTGTGCTCTAAGGCTTTCTCTATATGTTTTTACGTATTCATTACGTAAATTAACTTGTTCTATTTTTTCACTATCATCTAAACCGATTTCTTTTGATTTTTTTGCTAATTCATTAATTCTATTTATTTTTCCATTATTCATTAAATCTGCCTCCTATAAAGGATACATCAATTTTATCGATAATTAGTATATTGCAAATCTAAACCAAAATCCTGCTCTTTAATTAATTGCATTACCTTTTGTAAATCATCTTTATTCTTTCCAGATATCCTGACCTGATCACCAAGTATTTGCACTTGAACCTTGATTTTTGTATCCTTAATAGTTTTAGATATTTTTTTAGCCGTCTCACTTTCTATTCCCTGTTGAACCTTTATGATTTGTTTAATTAAGCCGCCACTTGCTTGCTCAATTTTGCCATAATTAAGATTTCTAATTGGGACTCCTCTTTTTATCATTTTTGTTTGTAAAATATCAACTATAGCAGCTAATTTGTATTCATTTTCTGTTGATATTTTTATTTCTTCGTTATTAATAGTAATTTCAGATTTACTATTTTTGAAGTCATATCTTTGTGTCATCTCTTTACTCGCCTGATTTATCGCATTATTCAATTCTTGTAAATCAACAGCAGATACTATGTCATAAGAAGAATCATTCGCCATTTCACATCTCTCCTTTTATTTATATCTAATATTTATGATATACAACAATATTATCATCAATCTCTATTTAATACAAAAAACTCATTATATAAAGCTTTTATCGCCTTTTCTTCATCAATTTTTTTAATTCCAAACATCATACTTACTTCGGACGATCCTTGATTAATCATTTCTATATTAACTTTAGCATCAGACAATGCTTTCGTTGCTTTAGCTGCAAGACCAATTGTATGTCTCATCCCTTCACCGACTAGCATTATTAAAGCTAAGCTTTTTTTGATAGCAATATCATCTACTTTTAGTTCATTTTTTATTCGATCTATAATACGCATTTCTATATCTTCACTAAGCTGCCTTTCCCTTAATATTATAGATATATTATCTATACCTGATGGAGTATGCTCGTATGATAGGTTTTCATCTTCTAGAATTTTTAATAATTTTCTTCCGAATCCAATTTCTCTATTCATTAAGTATTTACTAACATATATACTACAAAAGCCAGAGTCACTCGCAATACCAATAACCGGCTCTTTTAATGCATCTCTATCTAAAACTATTTTTGTACCAGGCAATTCAGAATTATTAGTGTTTTTTATATTAACTGGTATTCTAGACATATAAGCAGGCATTAGTGCTTCTTCATTAAAAACGCAAAATCCAGAATAGGATAACTCTCTCATTTCTTTATATGTAAGTTCTTTTATTGGTAATGGGTTAGATACAATATTAGGATCAACTACAAAAACTGAATCAACATCTGTGAAATTTTCATATACTTCAGCATTAACTGCTGCAGCTAATATAGAGCCTGTAATATCTGATCCACCTCTAGAGAAAGTAATGATTTCTCCTTCTAAAGAATATCCAAAGAACCCAGGGAAAACAATGATATGATCACAATCTTTTAATTTGCTTAGATTATGATATGTTTCAGGTAAAACTTGAACATATCCAGACTTATTAGTAAGATATAAACCAGCGTCTTTTGGGTTAATATACTGTGCTTTAATGCCTTTGCTTTGAAAAAAGTAAGCGATCATTTTTGCACAATAATCTTCACCGACAGATTTTATTTTTTCTATTAAAGTACCGTTATTAAAATTATGATTTATAAGTGTTGTTTTTAAATCATTAATAAATTCTTCAATTAATTCTTTTGATAGTTCTAAATCAGTAGATATTTCTCTATATCTATCTAATACTAAATTTAACTCAATATCTGCATTAGCTAATATCGAGTATTTTTCAGCATAGTTTATTAATAAATCCGTTACTTTGATATCATTAATAAATCTTTTTCCTGGTGCGGAAACAACAACTATTTTTCTTTCTGGATCTGAGATAACAATATTAAATACTTTTTTAATTTGATCTGCTGATGCTAAGGATGTACCACCAAATTTTGTGACTTTCATACTTCTCCTCCAATTGATTTAACACTGTTAATTTCTTTTTTTTCCTAATTTAATTCAATATTCATTATATTAACACAAAACTTTGGTGTAATAAAGGCTCTCTTGAGTAAAATGATTTATTAATGCTCCAGTATAGTTAAAAGATTAGACAAATAGTTTTGTGCATCGAAAAGCTTTGTAGTTTGTGTTAATGCTCTCCTTGTCCACTACTTTTTTTCAATAAATAACATTATGAAAAAAGTAGCTCCCAAAAGTCGCTATAACGCAAACTACAAAGCTTTTTGATGTATTAAAATTTTTATTGTTAAAGTGTTTTAATATATGAGCATGACTATAAAATTATTTTATTTAAGCTCGTTGGGTTAAAGATAAGTGGATAAGTATATTGTGATAAAAGCGTTAATACTCTGGTGTTGTTAAAAGATTAGACAAATAGTTTTGTGCATCGAAAAGCTTTGTAGTTTGTGTTA
>CAZSSR010000046.1:9277-10580 GCA_964609605.1 uncultured Bacillaceae bacterium
ATGCTCTCCTTGTCCACTACTTTTTTTCAATAAATAACATAATGAAAAAAGTAGCTCCCAACTAATAAAGCCCTTATAGACTTAAGAAAATGGGTTAGTTCAAGGCGCGCTTAAAAGCGAAAGCACGGAGCTTACTAAAGGTAAGTGAGTACTGGAGATTTAAGCAGCAACGAAGAAGTAGGACATTTTATACAGTCTAATTTAGAGGGGGATTATTATTTCTTGCCCTGGATAAATAATATACTGATCAAGCTGATTTATTTCTTTAATACTATAAATTAAATCTCGATAATCTGATTTACCATTATAGTAAGGTTTAGCAATATTCCAGATGCTGTCCCCTTCCTCAACAATAATTTTAATATATTCTAATTCATTTAATTTATTAGGAGACGAAATATTATCACTTTCAAGATATGCGTAACAGCTTAATACACTTGTAGCTAATAAAAAACAAATAATTAATAAATATTTAATAGTTTTCATATTATCCTCCTCGAACATTCGTTCTTTAATAATTATTATAAATAAGAACATTCGTTCTGTCAAGGAATAATTCGAACAGCTGTTTGCATAGAAAACCTTTATATGATATACTAAATAAAATTATTAGAAAATATCGAGGTGAATTATGGATAAATTATCAAACAGACAAAATGATATTTTAGAATTTATAAAAAGTTGTGTTAGAGAAAAAGGCTATCCCCCTTCTGTCCGAGAAATTGGAGAAGCTGTTGGATTAGCGTCTAGTTCTACTGTACATGGACATCTAGAACGATTAGAGAAAAAAGGATATATCCGAAGAGATCCTACTAAGCCAAGGGCTATTGAGATTATGTCAGATGATTTTTATTATGGAATGAATAACGATATTGTGAGAATTCCAATTGTTGGTAAGGTTACTGCTGGTGTACCTATTACCGCAATTGAAAATATTGAGGAGTATTTTCCACTTCCTTCACATATTGTAAATGATGATGATGTTTTTATGTTAACGGTTCAAGGAGATAGTATGGTTGATGCAGGTATTTTTGATAATGATTATATAATAGTTAGGAAACAAGCTTCGGCAAACAATGGAGAAATTGTTGTAGCAATGACTGATGATGATGAAGCTACTGTAAAGAGGTTCTTTAAAGAAGCTAATCATTTTAGATTGCAACCTGAGAATTCAAGTATGGAACCGATTATTTTAGATAATGTTTCAATTTTAGGCAAAGTAATTGGAGTATACAGAAACATTAATTAATATCATTTAAAAAAAGTATGCCAATCATTTAATAATGATTGGCATACTTTTTTT
>CAZSSR010000047.1:0-10321 GCA_964609605.1 uncultured Bacillaceae bacterium
AGTTATCGTGTTTCCACTATTTATAAAGAAGCGTTTTAAACTGTACGCTTCAGGAATATTTATATTTTTCTGTTCAATTAAAGCCTCTATATCTCTATCGGAAACAACCTTCTTTTTATCAGCAAGCTCTTTAAACAGCTGAAAAGCTTTTAAAATTTCTTCTGCTGATAAAATATAACCTAATGTTTTAAGTCGTTCTTCAAATGCATGCTTACCAGAATGCTTACCTAGAACCATCTTATTTTCCGATAATCCAATCGATTCTGGTGTCATTATCTCATAAGTTTCTTTATTAGCTAATACTCCATGTTGATGAATTCCAGATTCGTGGGCAAAGGCGTTTTCACCAACAATTGCTTTATTAGGTTGGACCCTAACTCCTGTTAATGAAGAAACTAATTTACTCGAACGATATATTTGCTTTGAATCTACATCACAATAGATATCATAAATATCCTTTCTTGTTTGTAAAATCATAACAATTTCCTCAAGCGCTGCATTGCCAGCACGTTCTCCAATACCATTTATTGTACATTCAAGCTGACTTGCTCCTGCTTCTGCAGCTGCTAAAGAATTAGATACAGCTAACCCTAAATCGTTATGGCAATGAACGGACAAATCAACTTTATCAATATTTTTAACATTATTTCTAATATCAATAATTAAAGAAGAAAATTCTTTAGGAGTAGAATACCCCACAGTATCTGGAACATTAACTGTAGTAGCTCCTGCTTCAATCACAGCCTCAAGCACTCTATATAAGAATTCCCTATTACTTCTAGAAGCATCCTCTGCCGAAAATTCAACATCACCACAATATTTTTTTGCATATTTAACAATATCTACTGCTTGCTTTAATACTTCGTCAGGGCTCATCCGCAATTTATATTGCATATGCAAATCAGAGGTTGCCAAAAAAGTATGAATTTTAGGACTTTTAGCACCTTTAATTGCATCCCAAGCTGCATCTATATCCTTTGTAAGTGCTCTCGCGAGACTTGCAACACTACAATCTGTAATAATATCTGCAACAGCTTTTACAGCATTAAAATCACCCGGAGAGGCAATAGCAAAACCAGCTTCAATAATATCGACTTTTAATCGTTCTAATTGTTTAGCCACTTGAAGTTTTTCTTGAAGATTCATACTACAGCCTGGTGATTGCTCACCATCTCTTAAGGTAGTATCAAATATTTTTATGCGTCTCGCCATTAGTCTCCCCACCTTTTTTTTCTATCTATTTTTCTTCAATCCACGACATCATCTTTCTTAGCTCTTTACCAACCTTTTCAATTTGATGTTCTGATTGCATTCTTCTTTCAGCCAAGAAATATGGTCTATTAGCTTGGTTTTCTAAAATCCAGTTTTTCGCAAATGTTCCGTTTTGAATCTCTTTCAAAACTTTTCTCATCTCTTCTTTTGTATCATCATTAATAATACGTTTTCCTACAGAATAATCTCCGTATTCAGCTGTATCACTAATTGAATATCTCATATAACTTAATCCACCTTGGTTTATTAAGTCTACTATCAACTTCATTTCGTGTAAGCATTCAAAATAAGCACTTTCAGGTGCATAACCAGCTTCAACCAGAACCTCAAATCCAGTCTTAATTAATTCGGTTACACCACCACAAAGAACAGCCTGTTCACCAAATAAGTCTGTTTCAGTCTCTTCTTTAAAGTTAGTTTCTAAAATCCCCGCTCTAGCGCCGCCTATTCCAGCAGCATATGCAAGTGCTAAATCTTTCGTATTACCAGTAGCATCTTGATGTACCGCTATTAAACATGGTACACCTTTACCCTCTTGGTATTGAGTTCTAACTGTATGTCCAGGTCCTTTTGGTGCAACCATAAAAACATTAATATTTTCTGGTGGAACTATTTGACCATAATGAATATTAAATCCATGTGCGAAAACTAAAGAATTGCCTGCCTCTAAATTTGGTTCAATTACATCTTTGTATAATTTAGCTTGTTTTTCATCATTAACTAAAATCATTATAATATCGGCTTTTTTTGTTGCTTGTTCTGCAGTATCTACTTTTAATCCAGCCTTTTCTGCAATTTCCCAAGATTTACTTCCTTTATATAATCCGACTATTACATCGACTCCTGATTCATGAAGATTTAAAGCATGTGCATGACCCTGACTTCCATATCCGATAATTGCTACCGTTTTTCCTTTTAATAATTCAATATTGCAATCCTTACCATAAAATAAATTTGCCATTTAAATTTCCCCCTTGAATTTTCCTGTTTTATTTATTTCTTTATTACCACGTTCTAATGCTGTTAATCCTGTTCGGACTATTTCCTTAATACCATAAGTATCTAGTATTTCGATTAAGGCAGAAATTTTTCTTTCATCTCCAGTAGCTTCAACAATAACTGATTCACTTGCAATATCAATTATTTTACCTCTAAAAACATTAACCGTTTCAAAAATTTCAGCTCTAGTTGAAGTATCAACTTTTACCTTAATAAGTGCTAACTCTCTATAAACAGAATTTTCGGCAACTAATTGTACAATATCTATAACATCAATTAACTTATTAAGTTGTTTTCTAATTTGTTCAAGGATATATTCGTCTCCTCTTACAACAATAGTCATTCTAGATATTTTAGGATCCGTAGTCTCACCAACAGTTAAACTATCTATATTATATCCTCTTCTAGTAAATAATCCAGAAACCCTGCTTAAGACCCCAGCTTGGTTTTCAACAAGTATTGATAAAACGTGTCTTTCCATCGCTATAACCCCCACCTTTTCAATTAAATTCATTTTATCACTTTATTGCATTAAATTATTGAAGAAATTAAATTAAAAATGATAATTATAAGTATTCTGAATATTTTTAAAATTTATAATATTTTATTATTTTTAAGAAGAAATATCAAGGTAAACTTATCATTTCAAGCAAAAAATAATTTTTACCAAGCTAAAATTAAAAAAAAAGCACCAATTAAGGTGCTGAAAATTATAGAAAAATTTTAGATTACCAAATCTATATGTTGAATAGTTCCAGCAATACCATTTTCTTTTAAGAATATTCCCGTTTTTTGAATTTGTCCTTCTAATTGATTACTATTGTTTTTTAAATTAAAAGATGTATCAATATTACCTAAGTATATCGCACCAATACCCTTTTCGCCTATTGCGAACAATTTATCATTACCATTTTCATCCTTAGTCCAAATACGTAATTTGTCATAGATCGAATCATTCTCATCAATCCAATTATTACCATCAGAATCATATGCTGATAGTTCTTTGAATCCATTATTTGTTTGTGTCCCAAAAAGCTCACTACCATCATTTATTACTCCATCGTTGTTTTTATCTAATGCAAGAAATCCACTTCCTTTTAAGACAAAAGAAATTTGGTCTTGTTTTCCGTCACAATCTAAATCAAAACTATATTTCTCTTCTGTTAACCTAGGATTAACACTTTCATAATTTATAACTAAGGGATCAACCAAAGCATCTCCTGCTCTAATACTAATATTCTGACTTGATGCAAATTCATGACTCAAATTTAGGGAAAGTGAAAAATCAATCTCTCTTCCGTCACTCGTTTTAACTATTCCTTGAGAATTAAAATTCATTACTTGGCTTTCGTAATGGGATTCAAAATAATCATACTCAATACCCCACCCCTTTAGTTGCTGTTGATTATTATTGCTGTTGATGTCATTTTCTTTTATGGCAAGAGGTTCTATTGTATTCTTTTGCACAGTTACTTTATCAAGCACATAAAATTTAATTTTTTTGCCAGTTAATGCCTCTATCATCTTTTGAATAGCAATTAATTTTTGCTTATCTTTATCACTTATTTCAAAAATAACATCATCCTTTTTATTAACATTAGATAATGAATTAGTTCCCATTAATTGTTTTGCTTGCTTTGCTAAAGATTCTTTAGAAATATTAATTATATCTTGATCTGAAACATTTGTAGAAGCATTACTAGAATTCGGATTATTTCCAACCCACATCTTTAATTTTTCTTCTTTTATATTACTTTCAATAGTTGTTGTTTGACTTGACATAATAACTGTAGAATCGCTAATTTTCATAGCTTCGCCTCCATGTGAATTATTTATTCCCTTGTTAAAACAATTAGTTATTATCTATATCGACTAATTAGCTATAATTGTTTAGATATAATTAACAAGAAAACACATGGCGGCAGTTCTTCAGTAACTATTTCAATCTGTCTAAAAATCTCGTTATTTTCCCAACATTTATTGTTGGTATTAAAGCAAGCTTATCAAACTCATACACGACAAACTTATGATTATTAGTCTCCCACTCCAGTTCATAATCTATTGTACCAAGAAATGTACTCTTGTCTAAGCTAATAACATCTGTATAAAAATTAAAATCATGTCGAAGAGTTTGTAACTTTCCTATCATACTTAAATGCTCAATATCAAGTTCATTTAAAACAGTTATACTGCCTAATAATTGATTATAGCCAACTATACCGTTATTTATAAAATCACCAGCTAACATGCTTGAAATATCATGTACAATTTCTTCTTGAATATTATACATACCATCGGCTTCTTTTGGTATTTTAATTTGAAACTTCCAAGAATCCTCAATATTACGCAACCTAACTGTAATCCCTCGATTAATTAAGAAATAATCACTTGTATCAAAATAATAGTTCGTTTGAATATATGGAGGCATTGCATTTGTAAATTTAGAAAAATAACTAATCAATTCTTCAAATTTCTCTTCTGTTAATAAAGCTTTATATTCTATCTCTATCTCTTTTTTTATTTTACTTTCTGTTAATTCATGCATTATATACCCACCTTGTTTTAAGTTTTATTATATATTTTAGTTATCAAACTCCATAGGAATTGTCCTTCCTAAGTGATTATAAGCTAACCTTGTAACCATTCTTCCCCTTGACGTTCTCTGTAAAAAACCTATTTGCATTAGAAAAGGTTCATAAATATCCTCAATTGTATTGGATTCCTCACCTATCGATGCTGCTATAGTATCAATACCAACTGGTCCTCCATTATAAAAATCAATTATCATATTTAACAATTTATGATCTATATGGTCCAATCCTAACTTATCTACTTGAATACTTTCCAATGCTTCATTAGCTACAGCTTCTGTAATAATTCCATCTGCTCTAACCTGGGCGAAATCCCTTACTCTCTTTAAAAGTCGATTAGCAATTCGCGGAGTACCTCGCGATCTTAAGGATATCTCTTTAGCTGCTTCCCCAATAATTTTCACTCCAAGTAAATCCGATGCTCTTATAACTATTTGATATAACTCTTCAATGGTATAATATTCTAAGCGACTTATTACCCCAAAACGATCCCTAAGTGGTGGAGATAAAAGGCCCGCTCTCGTTGTTGCACCTATTAAAGTAAATCTAGGCAAATCGATACGAACGGTTCGTGCGCTTGGTCCCTTTCCTAAGATTATATCTAAGACAAAATCCTCCATAGCAGGATATAAAACTTCTTCCACAGTCCTATTTAGTCGGTGAATTTCATCAATAAATAAAACATCCCCATCTTCAAGATTAGTTAGAATTGCCGCTAAATCTCCCGCTCTTTCAATAGCTGGTCCAGAAGTCGTTCTAATATCAACATCCATCTCATTTGCAATAATATTAGATAAGGTAGTTTTGCCTAATCCAGGAGGTCCATATAATAATACATGATCTAAGGATTCCTTCCTTATTTTTGCAGCTTCAATAAATACTTTTAAGTTCTCTTTTACTTTTGTCTGACCGATATACTCAACTAAATAACGTGGACGGAGGCTGAACTCTATACCTTTATCTTCGGTCAACAGTTGTGAAGAAATTATTCTTTCCTCCAATTTTTCAACCCCCTATCCCTTTAATAATAACTTTAATGATTTTTTTATTAAAGAATCTATCGACTCACCACTTATAATTTCATCAGATAATGCAATTAATATTTTATTAATTTCATAATCTTGGTATCCTAATGATTTTAATGCAATTTTTAAATCGTTACAATCACGGTTTCCTTCATCTTTTTCTAATAAAGACATATTATCCGTTGTTGGCATAACAAGATCCACGCCTTTAAGCTTATCCTTCAGATCCAAAATAATACGCTGTGCTGTTTTTTTTCCTATCCCTGGCATTTTTACTAATGTTTTTTCATCTTCAGTTAATATTGCGTTAATAATTTGGGACGGTAAGGATTGAGCGATAATAGCTAAGGCTCCCTTTGGCCCAATTCCTGAAACACTTAACAATAGACGAAATAAGTGTCTTTCCTCAATATTATTAAAACCAAATAACCCCATCCAATCCTCTCTCATATGATGGTGTGTATATATCATACATGATTGGTTTAATAAAGATTTATAGCTTTCTGGTCGTGTTACATAAATTTTGTACCCTATTCCATTCACATTAACAATAACACTATCATTATCTATCGAAAACAAAGTGCCTTGAACAAAGTCAATCATAGTCAATTATTCTCCTTAATTATATCTGTCATCTTATATGAATTCGCATGACAAATTGCGATAGCCAGTGCATCTGCAACATCATCTGGTTTTGGTATGATCTTCAGGTTTAACAAAAGCTTAACCATTTCTTGTATTTGCCTTTTTTCAGCACGACCGTAACCAACTAAAGCCTGTTTTATTTGTAACGGTGTATATTCATAGATTTGAAGATTAAATTGAACAGCAGCTAACATTAAAACTCCTCTAGCTTGAGCAACAATCATAGCAGTAGATACATTTTTATTAAAATATAACTTTTCTATTGATACTGCATCAGGTTTATATATCTCTAAAATTTCTTTAGCACCATCAAAAACTTGTTTTAGCCTTATACCCATATCTAAATCCGATTTAGTATTTATGGTTCCATATTGGATGGGTGTAATTGAACTTCCTTGTTTTTCAATAACACCAAAACCGACAATCGCTATCCCTGGATCAAAGCCCAAAATTATCATTTTCTCTCCACCTAAATATGCGAACATATATTTCTATTATTAGATTATACCAAAAAATACATTTTGGCAAAAGAAAAATTAATAAAGCCTAAAACAACCTGTGTTGCCGCCAATATTCATCATCTATAATTTTTATAGGTACATCATAATATATAACTGATTCGTTATCTTCAATAGCAAAGAATCTGAAAATCAAATTTTTATTTCTCCATGTCATCATATCTTCATGCCATAATGATCCTGCCCAAACTTCATTACCTCCATCAGTAAGATATGTTGAATAACTTGTACCAAGAATTTCTACAAGTACCATATCAGGATTTCCTAACGAATCAGCCTTTAATATAAATTTTTCACCATAAAAAAACACGTCATAAGTATTTGGTAAATTATCTGTGCCTGTTTTTGCACGATTGTATTTTATTCTATTCTCATTCCATTGTTCTGTATGGTTTACGTAACCAATTATATCAATATCGATAACTGAAAATGGTAGGTTAAGTGATGCAATGTCACCATGACTTCCATTAGCTGTTACTTTAATATAATAATTACCTTTTGCAAGATTCATCGGTACAATAATATCCTTCCAATAATAATCGTTTTCCGTTTGAGAAAGTATATTATTTAAATTATAAGATATCGTTTGCACCGGTGATAGTCTTGTTGTTCCCTGATAGATTGCAACAGTTAAATAATGTGAATAAGGGTATCTTGTAAATACATCATATACTAATAAATTCTCTCCCTTAAGAACACTCTCAGTGGAATAGTTAGGATTTTCTGTTTTTAGCTTAGCAGCTAATAATTGAATATCAGGCACGTTTTTTAATGTAAAAGTACTAATAAATGGATCTGACCATACATTATAACAATCCATTACAACATATTCTAAGGTGTAAGTGCCTGGTTCAAGATTATTAGGAATACCATAGATCCAATCCCCAGTACTTGATTTATATTTAATATTACGTTTAGCTATTCCTTTATCAGCTCTACTATATTGAAAATCCGGATCATAGGACAAATCTACCCAATCAATATTATATGTTCCTGAACTTGCTTCAAAATCCCAATCCATATAATAATCTGCGATTGGTTTTCTATGTGCTATTATCTCAAGCTTTGCTATATTTGAATAATCTCCTAGTTGCTCATAACCAATCGGCTCGTCTTTAATTCTTCGGTAAACTGTATATAGTCCAGGCTTACTAAAGCTTGTTTTTAAGTCTGCTGTATAGTTTGTTTCAGAATAGGAAGCTAATGTTTCTGCTTCTTGACCTAGTGAATTATCAAAATAATTAGCATTATGAACATATTGAAAACCATCTACTATAATTGGATCGCCCTCATGATCAATGTCTGAATAACTTATATTAAATGTTTCATTTAACAAAACAGTTAATCCCTGATAAACTGGGTTTTCACTTTTTATAATACTAACAATTTGATTAATTAAGCTTGTAGTATCGTTAGAATAAGGGATAAAATAATCTGCTGTAAATTGATTTTCTAAAGATTGATTACCAACAAATATTACCTTTGAACCTGGTACTTTATTTTTTAAATAATTATAATCACTCATATTATTTATTTTGTCATTAGCAATATAAACAATATATTTATTGCTATCTGCTTGATAGGTTGGATTATATATTTGTTTTACATCTTTATAAACCGTTCCTGAATAGTTTCCGTAATAATCATTTATAGTAACATAATAAGGAACATATTCTTGCCACGTTCTCGTAACCGTTCCACTATAATATCCTAAATAGGTACTATATACCGTTGTATATAATCCGCTTGTTACTACATTTGTATTAACTAGTACTGCGTAATTTTTATATAATGTTCCAACGTAACCAGCTGAATTATAACTTATATAAGGTGTACTTGTTGATGTTTGACTAAATATAACACCATTATAATAACGAGTTGTACCATATCCATATGCTGTGCCATAAGCTGTGAAGCTATCTGAAAAATATTGCCAACTCCCATAATCTACCGTGTAAGAATAATTATTAATACTTGTTCTTGGAAGTGAACCAATATAGCCATTAACATTATAATCAGTTAATGATGGTGGATAGCTTGTTCCAGTATGCAATTGTTTATAGGCTGTTTGTTCATAGACATAGGTTTTCAAATCCCAGATATCAACATTTGCTGTCATTGAATTAGCACGAAAATTATTCATGATATCGATTCTTGATCCTCTAAAGCTATCAGTTACATTTTGATCTAATCCCTTATCAATTAAAAATGCTACATCTAAACTAGGAAAAGTGTATTCGATATCTGTATAGATTTTTGTCATTGGAATTAAATTATCAACAAAAAATTCTCTTTCAACAATTTTAAATCTTTTATCTGCTGCCGTTATATATTGTGAAATTGTTTCTTCGCCAAAATCCTCAACTGCTTTAAAAACTATTTTATAGTTTCCTAATTTATCAGGCTTATAAGCTGTGCTACCATTCCATGTACCACTATAAACTTCGGTTTCAGGTAATTCATCATTATTTGTATCATAATAGATTTTATAGGTAATCTCGGTCACTATATCGCCATCTAAAGAAGCTCCTTCACTAAATACATCTAATCCTTCATTTCTAATTAATACATTGTTCCAAACAATGCTAATAATGTCAGGAGCATAGTCAGGAGCAATATATATTTCATGATTATAGGAGCGTGATCCGTATTCGTTAGAAACAGTTACTAATGCGTTTACAGTTCCTTCTGCTTTTCTTAAAAATTCTTTATATTGATTATTATTAGTACCATAATATATTTGTTTCCCATCTGCTGAAACAATCCTAAATTCAGTTATTGAAACAGTTGATCTTGAATTTAGATAATCAGTTACGATAGATGTATCAGCCGATACTGTGACTTTTCTATTCTCTTTAAATGTTCCTTCAACTTTAACTTGTGCATGAGGAACAGAGTCATAAACTACAACACAAGAACTAAAATAAGCTATTTCTCCATCAGGCATTTCATAATTAATGGAATAACTATAAACCTTATCTTCTCTTATCCTGGGGAATTGATATTGTCCGTTTATAAACTTTGTTTCATCAAATTCTGAAAGTATAAGACCATCTACTATTACATATCTATCAATAGCACTATCAGTATCTATTTCTGTTATTGAAATTGAAAATAAATCAACATCAAGTATTTTATGGGGTGCATTTACTTCAAATTCAACGGTTGTATGATCGTTTACGACACCAGTTATTTCTTTTTCTTCTGTTATAATATCAAATGCTGTTTCCCCAGTTGAATATTTTGCTTCTGCTTTAGCTGTTAATATTAT
>CAZSSR010000048.1:0-10186 GCA_964609605.1 uncultured Bacillaceae bacterium
AGATAACAATATTATTATATAATGTATAATAAAGGATAATCATAAATAAGCTAGAATATATAAATAAGGGAGTTGTTCTATACTAATATAGGAAAAGAGGATCGGATAATTATGAAGGGAAATTTTAAAAAAGCAGTATCGTATCTAGCTTTTATAGTTATTTTTTACATAATAGCTTATAAAATGGCATCTTACATACACTATTATGAGCTATTATATAAAAGCACATTTGAGAGAAACCCATACCTTATTTATTTACCTATATATCCAATTATTTTAGGCTTAATTGCTGGATTACCTTCCTTAATCAAACAATTTAAACTAAAAGGAAGTTGGAAAGTTGATTGGATAAAATTAATTGTAATTGGTATTCCCACACTATATATCAATTTTTCACTGTTTTTACTTTATTCTACTAGCACTATTGGTCATATATTGGTTCCAAAACTTATCACAGATCTTTATATAAATAGTAATGGTATAGTTAGCGGTATAAGTGGTTTTATTTTTGGTTACATATTATTAAATAGTTTTAAAAAAGTCGAGATTAAAGAAGTTAACATTTTGTGAATAATTACCATTAATATGATTAATCTCTTATAAGAGTAATATAATGTCATTATGCATATGTGCTTTTATAAATATTAGGAGGTAATAAATTGACAAAAAAATTATTGATTATTACACTCGGAATTATGATTATTTTTTCATTTGGAATGATTGGATGTAGTAATGAACCAGAACCAGTAAAGGAAGTAAAAGCTCAATGGACAACAGATGAAATTTTAGCTCAAGAACCGCTTATGATGAGGGATAAATTTCTCGAATTAGTCGGAGCCACAACAGAACCAATACCTTATACCTATGAAGATGTTGTGAAATTTTCTGGAGAATCTGATGCAGCCACTGCTGGAGCATGGATGATGGCAGTAATGGCGTTAGAAGAGTTATATCCTGATTCTACGCCTGTTCGTGGAGATATTAAAATATATGCCCCAGGTAAAGAAAGTGAAGGGCATATGGGAGTTTTCGGTAGTATCTTCTCTTATATAACTGGTGCACAAAGCAAAATCGGTTTTTCAGGGTCGAATTTTGGCGAGGATTTTGATAGAACTAACCTAATGATTTACCCAGCAGAGCATTCTGGATTAATGTTTAATCAAGTAGAGTGGGTCTGGGAACGTCTAGATACTGGAAAAAAAGTAGGAGTAGTTTATAATCTTTTGCTAATTCAACCAGAGGTTACAAAAGAATGGGAAGCTTTAGGCAAAAAGGTAGCTGATGGATTGGCAACAGAAGAAGAGATTGCTAAGCACACTACTTACTGGCAAGTAAGAGCACCTTTCGTTTTTGCAAATGCACGTACTATGCCTGGTTTAATTACTGTTAGAGTTATTGAGTAAATAAAATACTTTACGGGCGACCATTGGTCGCCCGTTTTCATATTAATTATTATCAAAAAGTCTTTTCTTTACCGGTGGCAATAACAAGGTTATTAAAATTACTGATGCCAATAGACCTTGATACAAAAAATCATGTGTACCTGTTCTAACTGTTTGCATTACAAATCCTATAAAACTTGTGCTTGCTGTGACTATAACTGCAAAATACCAGCCACTTATTTTCTTTAACGCTATAAAATAAATAGATAGAAGAACAAATATTATTGCTAGCCAATAAATAACCCTCGTAAGATAAAGCAGAAAAACTTCTCTAGTATAAAATGGAACTGCTGGATCACTATCAATTATAACATGACACGTAATCCCGTTAGCCCATAAATATGCGGCCAAAATCCCTAATAAGGTAAATGTCCAAAAATATAATAATCTTTGCTTAGCATCTTTAATATCCAATAATAAAACTGTAAAATATCCGATAAAACCAACGATTATAAAATAAAAACCCGGTGAAAAACCTGCCTCAAATCCTAAAAAATGATAATATGTTGCAATCATATACCCTCCAGTTATTGAAGGAATAGAAAAACAAGTCACTATAAGAGCTTTTGCCCATTTCTTTCCGATATAATATTGCTTTAAAGTAACTATTATAATAAAACCACATATCATTGTAAGTGCTGTCCAAAACGGATAAGACCAGCCCATTGCTCTAGTCGTCGTTAACAACTGTAATTCTTGGGGTTCAAATTCTGGATATAATTGATCACTTCTAATTTTTTGACTAGCTTCCATATCCTCTAACATTCCAGGAACAATAAAAGGAAGTACTGAAATCATTAAAATACTCATTATCAAAATAAGAACTACTACAAACAATTTTTTTGATTGACTTAATTCAATTGGCATTATTAACCACCTCTTAAGATATTCTATCATAATCATAGTAATAACAATCTATTTTTACATAGATTGTCATATATATATTGAAGAATAGTATATAATTATGTTGAATATAAAACATTTTCATTTAATAAAGGATTATAGGTTGCCTTTATTAACCTAAATATATTATACAAGGAAAAGAAAATGAAAAAACCTTTCAATTATATTTTTAGAACAACGAAAAATGTTCCAGTAGGTGGGAGCTATGATGAAACCATAATGAAAAGCTTAGTCCCTCCCCCAAAAAACATTCTGTGCTATCTTCGTCCATTTATAAAAATAGCGGATAAAATGGCTAAAAAAGAGATGCTTATGGGAAGAATTCTAGCATGGTCACCCAAAATATCTTTTAGTTCGGCTCTTCTCGAATTATATGTTGAAAAAGGCGCGGTGCTTTGCCTTGAAAGCCGAATGTTAGCAATTCTTAGAATAATAATATCTTATACGGTACCAAGTCAATTTGTTTTGGATATAAATTCCTACAACTATAAAAAACACAACATAACAGAGGAGGAGCTGGAAGGGCTTCGCGGTATAAGCGATATAGATAATATTGTAAGCTTTACAGAAAAAGAAAAAGCAGCACTTAAATATGCACAAGCCCTATCAAAAACGCCCTTAATTCTTACGCAAAAACAGTTGGATGACTTAAGATGTCTTTTCTCAGAAAAGGAAATAGTAACAATTGCGGCTCTTACTGCCAAAGTAAATTATTGGGCACGACTATTTGAGGCCTTGAGAATAAAGCCGGTAGGGTACACAGATGATCCGATTTTACATCTGGATGATTACAATACTTTAGAAAAATGAAATAGCACATTGATATATTGAAGGATAATATATAATTATGTCGAACGAAAGAAGGGGTTTATAATGAAAAAAATACTTTTATTGATATTTATCGCAATGACATTAGTAATTTTTGGTTGTTCAAGCTCAAAAACATTACAAGCGCCAACTGAAGATATTGCTGCCGTAATAAAGATCACTGCGGAAGAGGCAAAAATGAGGTTAGATAAGGAAGATGATATTATTATCGTCGATGTGAGAACTCTGGAGGAATACAACCAAGAACATATAAAAAATGCAATCCTGTTGCCCTTGGATTCGATTGGTGAAAACACAGCGACTGTAATACCCTATAAAGACGATATTTATTTCGTTTATTGTCGTAGTGGAAATCGAAGCGCCACCGCATCGTTACAGCTTGTAGAGATGGGGTATAAAAACATTTATGACTTGGGCGGTATTATGGACTGGCCCTATGAAAAGGAAAGCAGCCCATAAGTCTCAATGGACACATCAGTAACTATGACTAACACCGCTTCAATGGAAGAACTGAAACAATTCATATTTCCAATCCCTCCCAAAAAGGGTCAGACCCCCTAGAGCTACATACCTTTATAATTATCAAATAAAGGTATGTTTTTTTTATTCTATTAAACTATTAATTTACATACAATGTATACATATTAATATTTATAATATATAGCAGGAAAACAAAAAAATTTGTCGAATTTTATCGAAAGTGGATACCGATATAAAGGAGACTAAAAATGTTAATCTATGAAGGAATAAAATCAGATTTTATGTATAGCATGGATCAGGATACGCTTCCTTCCCAAGTTGAAAATTTAGTATATGAAAAAATGCATAGAAAAACAGCTAAGAGCGAATATACCTCATGGGAAAATTCATTGCAATATATGTATAAGGTATTAAACGATGACGATATACCTTCAAATTCTGGAGTAGCAATAGAATATAACATACCACAAACGGGAAAAAGAATAGATTTTATTTTAACAGGTTTTAATGCAGATAATTTAGGAAGCGCAGTTGTAATCGAATTAAAACAGTGGGAAAAAATCAATCTTGTAGATGGAAATGATGGACTTGTAGAAACATTTACAGGAAATTCATTGCGAAAAGTAGTACATCCGTCTTATCAGGTATGGTCTTATTGTACTATGATTCATGACTATAACACTAATGTGCAAGATAAGAATATAAACTTGTTCCCTTGTGCATATTTACATAACTATATTAAGAAAGAAAATGATGTTATTGAACATCCAATATATAAAGAATACCTGGAGAAGTCACCCATATTTACACATGGCGATATTAATAAACTACGAGAATTTATAAAAAAATTTATAAAACAAGGTGATAATAAAGAAGTTTTATATTTAATTGAAAGTGGACGTATTCGTCCTTCAAAAAGCTTACAGGATTCACTAGCAAGTATGATTAATGGAAACCAAGAATTTATAATGTTAGACGAACAAAAGGTAGTTTATGAAGAAATACTTGAAAAAGCAAAAAAAAGTAAGCTAGATGGTAAAAAGAGAGTTTATATTGTTGAGGGAGGTCCGGGGACAGGAAAGTCTGTAGTTGCTATTAATTTATTAGTAGAATTAACAAAAAGGGGACAGTTTTCTCAATATGTATCAAAAAATAGCGCGCCAAGAAATGTATATGTCGCTAAACTTACTGGTTCAATGAGAAAGAGTAATATAAACAATATGTTTAAAGGATCAGGCAGCTATATTGATATACCAAATGATATAGTGGATACGCTTATTGTTGATGAAGTACACAGATTAAATGAAAAATCCGGTATGTTTTCAAATCTAGGTGAAAATCAGATAAAAGAAATTATTAATACAGCAAAATGTAGTGTTTTTTTTATTGATGAAAATCAGAAAATCCATATTAAAGATATTGGAAGTGTTGAAGAGATAAAGAAATGGGCTGACAAAGCTAATGCGGAAGTATTTGAAAATGAATTAGTTTCTCAATTTCGATGTAACGGATCAGATGGATATTTGGCTTGGATTGATAATCTTTTAGAGATAAGAGAAACGGCTAATATTAACTTAGAAGGAATAGATTACGATTTCAAGGTAATTGATAGTCCAAATATTTTAAGAGACACTATAATTAAATTAAATCAATCATCTAATCGTGCTCGTATTTTAGCAGGTTATTGCTGGGAATGGCCTAAAAAAGAACAAAACAACCCTAATTATCACGATATTAAAATCGGAAATTTTGGAATGAGTTGGAATTTGGGTAACAGCAGTACCTTTGCTATAGATAAAGATTCAGTTAATGAAGCTGGGTGCATTCATACAGCTCAAGGTCTAGAATTTGATTACGTCGGTGTCATTATTGGTAAAGATTTGAGATATGTTGATGGTAATATTATCACAGATTATACAGCACGCGCAAAATCTGATAGCTCTATTAGAGGAATTAAAAAGATGGCAAAAGAAGAACCAGAAAAAGCTAACAAATTAGCTGATCAGATTATTCGTAATACATACCGAACTTTAATGACACGTGGTATGAAAGGTTGCTATGTATATTGTGAAGATGAAGGGTTAAGAGATTATATAAAAATGATGATGAAATGAGGTAGTCAGGGTTATGGATAACAAAACAACGATAGAAGACCTAAAGAATATTGTAAAATGTTTTTGTGAAGAACGTGATTGGACACAATATCATAATCCAAAAGATTTAGCGATAGGAATTTCCACAGAAGCAAATGAACTATTGGATTTATTTCGGTTCAAATCTCTAGAAGAAATGCAATCAATCATGACTACACCTGACAAAAAAAAGCTAGTAGAAGAAGAGATCGCTGATACTCTTTTCTTCATTCTTAGATTTGCACAAATGAATAATATCGATTTAGCTAATAGTTTGAAAAATAAGTTGCATATAAATGAAATAAAATACCCAAAAGATTTAGCTCGTGGAAGTAATCAAAAATATAATGAAAATATTTAATTAACATACAAAATTATAAAATTTAAAGGGAGATTAGTATGGAACAATCTTTTTTCTCAGGATTTGTAAAAAATTCATATAAAAAAGATACTAAAATAACTATTACTGTTTTACAGGATTACAATGCATTGGGCAAACAAATTATTTTTTCTGTGTTGAAGGCGATTGGTTATGATCATATTGACCTTTGCCAAAAACTGAGTGTGGGCTATGAATAAAAAAACCAATATCCGGTTCATCATCTTTTTAGTTGGAGTTATTATGCTAGGCTTTTTAATAACCAGTATTCTTAACTATAAAACCAGCAATAACATCATCCAAGAGGATGTGGAAAACGTCACGAAACTAACGGGCATGACCATTTTTGCCGAGATACAGAACGAACTGACCAAGCCGATTTTTGTGAGTCTGACCATGGCCAACGATTCCTTTGTCAAGTCCTGGCTGGCGGAGAAAGATAACCAAGATCAGGAAGCCATAACCCGATATCTAAAAGGGATTCAAGTAAAATATGGGTACAGCTCGGCTTTTCTGGTTTCCGGAAATTCGGGGAATTATTACAATACAGAAGGGATTCTGAAAAAGATATCCATGGAGGACAGCCACGACGTCTGGTTTTATGAATTTGTCAAATCCGGGAAGGAATACGCCCTGGATGTAGACACGGATCAAGCAAACGAAGACACCCTTTCTATTTTCATCAACAGTAAAATCATGAATGTGGGAGACAGGAATGCCAGCGTCATTGGGGTAGGCCTGGAAATGCGCGAGATACAAAGCATTCTGGCGTATTACAACGAATTGCTTCAACTGGACATTTTTCTGATAGACACCAAAGGGTTTATTCAGGTGGCCACAGATGATTCGGCCATTGGAAACAACAATTATTTTTCCCAGTTGGACAATCCGGACATGAAGGCGCGCATTCTAGATAATAAGGAAGATTTTGAGGTGCTCAGACCCAAAGGCAGCAGCAATAACAATTATGTTTTCACTAAATACATCGATGATTTAGACTGGTATATTGTAGTGAAAAATAACCCAGAGGCCTTCTATTCGGCGCTGTTTCGGCAGCAACTTGTCAGTTTGGCGATTGTCATTGTCGTGGTGCTGATGGTGGTTTGCATCACGGTAATACTTACAAGGCGATATCAGCTTCGTATTACGCAGTTTGCAACAACAGACGTGCTCACAGGTCTCTTCAACAGAAGGTCCATGAGCGAAGATTTGAACCATAAGCTGGCGGAGGCGGACAAAACCGGGAAGCCCCTTTGCCTTTTCTTTTTCGACATCGATGATTTCAAAAAGATGAACGATGCCCACGGACATTTGGCGGGTGATGCTGTGCTGGCAAGAATGGCCAATGTGGCCAGAGAGTATTTGAAGAAAAGTACCATTTACAGACTTGGGGGCGATGAGTTCGCCGGGACGATCGATCAGGACATTGCTGCGGCGGAGAGGACGCTGGAGGGGCTCCGAAACAGAATTGAAAAGGACGAGGAACTATCGGCCTATCAACTGACGGTGAGCATCGGAGTAGCAGAGTATGTTACGGGTCAATCCCAGGATCAGCTGATGTACCGCGCGGACCAAGCAATGTATCGGGCCAAGGAAATTGGTAAGAATAACGTAGTCAGTTAGAGCGCCGTTTTCATTAACTGATTGTTGAATTACATGGACAGATAGAAAAATGGAAATAATAGTCTCAATTTGCTTATAAAGTATAACAATATATGATAATATATAACATAAGTTGTAAAACTTTATACAGGAGGTAGAGTTATGGGGAAAAAGGATAATGAATCAAAATTAAAGAAACCATTTTATAAGAGATGGTGGTTTATTGGACTTGTAGTGCTAACTATTATAGGTGCAATTGTTAGTGCTGGTGAAGATACAACAACTGAACAACCGCAAGAAAGCACATCATCAGCAGTTGAAGAAAAACAAGATACAACAGAGCCTAAACAAGAAGAAAGTGTTCAAATTAAAAGGGAAGATATAAGTTTAGACCAATACTTAGAACATATAGTAAAGGAAGTAATTGGCGAGGAAACAAATATGGACAAGCCTGTATTTGTAAGTATTAGTAATGGAGATGAAGGAATAAAAGACATTACATTAAACCCAAATGATAACTTAACAAACAATATGATGGTTGGTGGAATGCTAAGTGATGCCTCTGATTATTACAAAGCGATTAAAGATGATGAAGAAGTTAAGAAATTAAAAGGAGTATCACTAATATACCAAATGACATTAGTTGATAAGCTTGGTAATGAAAGTATAAATCCTGTATTAATATTAACAGTAAGCCCAGAAACAATGAATAAGATTAATTGGGATAACTTCATAACTGATAATTTACCAGATGTAGCAGATACATATTATCTACATCCTGCATTAAAAAATTAGTATAAACTTTTAAAGAGCCTATTGATAGGCTCTTTAAAACGATATTTTATAATAATGAAACAGAATGGAAAAAGGTACCATGTACCCCCGATTGTTAGTCAGTAGAAAGTACGATATCTTCGAAATTAATGAGGTGCTGTTCAAATACGACCAGCCGCTGTTGGGAGGGTGAGAATGCAAAATAGATATGCTGGAGATGTTGGGGATTTTGGAAAACTAGGTTTGCTTAGGCAACTCACACGTTCACAACTTGACATTGGTGTAAACTGGTATCTTGCTCCCGATGAGAGCCATAATACCGACGGTAAACATATCGGGTACATAACAGACAAGCGATATAATGGATGTGATGACTCGCTGAGAAATTCACTAAAAGAAATAGTCAATGGTCAGCGTAGTGTTTCCGCTTTGGAAACTATGGATCTTGTTTCAAACGCCGTTTATTATCATGAAGTGCTTTATTCACCTTCGCGGACTTTCTCCCGAAGGGATTGGCATATTAAAGCATTAGCAGTTCTTAGCAGTGCGGACATCGTATTCCTCGACCCTGATAATGGATTGCTGGTAAAAAGCGTATCCACCGGCTCCACTAAAAGCAATAAATATGTGATCTCAAACGAGATTGCAGATTATTTTACCGCTGGTAAAAGCGTAATTATGTACAACCACCGCTGCCGAGAGCAAGAATCCGTTTATTTGCAGCGTTTTGCGTGGATGCATGAGAATTCAATCCTAAAAGATGCTGTTATAGCAGGTGTAACATTTAAGCGGGGTACTGTTCGGGACTATATTTTCACCTTGCAACCGAGCCACGCGGCGAGGATCATGGGATGCTTGGATAATATGCTACAAAGCCCCTGGGGAAACCATTTTTCAAAACTCGATTTATCTCGTTGATTTGTCATTTCCCAAGCGACCAGGCTTTAGCAAGCTCGTTCGCTGTGCTCTCTCACAAAGGTACCAGATACCTCCGATTGCCAGAAAAACGAAAAATGTTCCAGTAGGCGGGAGCTATGATGAAACCATAATGAAAAGCTTGGTCCCTCCCCCAAAAAACATTCCGTGCTATCTTCGTCCATTTATAAAAATAGCGGATAAAATGGCTAAAAAAGAGATGCTTATGGGAAGAATTCTAGCATGGTCACCCAAAATATCTTTTAGTTCAGCAATTTTTCACTCTACTTTACATAATATATATTATCGGACCCAAAATATATGAATATAATGGTATATAATGACAACAACGGTAACTTTTATGACTAAATTAGTTAGTTTTGCTTTCTTTTCTAATATTTCTTTTTAAAACGTTTACATTCCAATTTTAAGCGAATTTACATGTTTTGATATATAAATGTACTAAAACAATATTTAATTTCCTTAAAAACGATTTTAGAAGCCCGTTGATAGCTAAAATCATGAACAATTCTTTTTAATTCTTTTTTGTTGATAAAATTTAATATATACTGATATAATGTAACAATGTATTAAAACATATAATACAAATATTTATATGAAAGCAGAGATAGTATGCAATACGCCGAAAATTTACCATTATGGAAAGAACAAAACAAATTACTTTCTATAAAATTAAAGTTTGTTAAAATGAATAAAAATATTTTCTTAGG
>CAZSSR010000049.1:0-10151 GCA_964609605.1 uncultured Bacillaceae bacterium
AACCCATAAGTCAACAAAAATTAATTTTTATCTTTTATGTATTGAATTAACGTACGAACCATTGCACCTGTTGCACCTTTTTTAACTAAATTTGTCTCTTTTTCACTCCATGAAGTTCCAGCTATATCTAAATGTAACCATGGGGTATCTCCTACAAAAGCTTCTAAAAATAATGCAGCTGTAATACTTCCAGCCGTCCTTCCGCCAGTATTTTTTAAATCCGCTATTTCACTTTTTATCAATTCTTTATATTCGGAGAAAATTGGTAACTGCCAGATATTTTCGTTAGCAGTTTTTGCGCTTTTAAAGAAATCATCAATAAAATTTTGTTTATTTGTCATAGCACCTGTTGTAATATCTCCTAAGGCTACGACAATTGCACCTGTTAATGTTGCTATATCAATAATACTTGTAGCTTCCAATTTTTTTATATATGTTATAGCATCTGCCAATATTAATCGACCTTCAGCATCTGTATTCAGCACTTCTACTGTTTTACCACTCATTGTTTTTATTACATCGCCTGGCTTTAAGGCGCTCCCGGATAGCAAATTTTCAGATGAAGGAATTACTGCAATAACATTAGTCTCTAATCCTAATTCAGCAATACTCGCCATCACTCCTAGAACTGTTGCACCGCCGCCCATATCAGATTTCATAATATGCATATTATTACTTGGTTTAATTGAAATTCCACCCGCATCAAATGTTAATCCCTTGCCAACTAATCCAATAATATTATTGTTATTTTTTTCATTAAAATACTTTAAAATAATCAATTTAGGCGGTTGATCAGATCCTTGAGATACTGCTAATATACCCCCCATTCCAAGTCTTTCCATATCTTCTCTATCTAATATTTCATACTCCATTTTATACTTATCGGCAATCTCTACTGCTTTATTCGCAAGATCACTTGGTGTCATTAAATTACCTGGTGTATTAACTAGATCCCTTGCCATATTGGTCCCTAAAGCATAAGCCTTACCTAAATCAATACCTTTCTTAACCTTTTCTTTTTCGCAATCTATTAATAATTGCACAATTTCTATTTGATTATCATTATCATTTTCAGTACTATAGCCTTGGAAATTATAATTCGCTAATAATGTCCCCTCAACATAACAATGAGTTAATCGTTCTACATCAATCTTATAATTCGTAATATTTGATAAACAAGTAATTATATTTTTAATCTTTAACTTATTAGCTGTTTTTATTACAATACCAGCCATTTCCAATACAACATTGTCATTAAACTTTTCTTTATCACCTAGTCCAACTATTAAAAGACACTTTGCTGACAATCTTCCAAATGGATAAATAATCGTTGTTTCTTTGAAATCCCCTAATATATCGTTTTGTAATAATAACGTCTTAATATCACCATTCATAGCCTCATCTAGTTCGGCAAAACTATTATCTAATATATTTCCATCTTTAAAATATCCTATAGCCATTAAATCAGCCTTTACAGAAGCTATTGGATAATCAATATGCTCAATCTTCATTTAAATAACCCTCCTTATAGGATGCATTCTTAATTGTTTACTTTATTATTTGCTAATATACCTATAATATCAAAAAAAAACAACCCTTACCACTTTATCCAAGAGTATGGGTTGAATAATAATCATTCTTTTTTCCTTACCAAAAATATATTATGACGTTAAGCTACTCATCGCCACTTGATTAAATACATCTAACATATTTTCTGTCACTTTTCCATTTCCATATTCGATCACATACACAACCACTTTTTTCTTGCCCCATTCTTCATATACTTCATCAACCGAATCGAAATATAAATCTATCTTATCCCCTTTAATTGCAGATCCAATATCTGCTACAACACCATACCCATAATTGGGAATATATAATATTGTACCTATAGGAAATATTTTTATATCTGCCGCAATTGTTGAATAATAATCTCTACGAACTTGAACTCCAGAATAGGTAATCCCATATTCTGGATGAGTTAAATCTTTACCTGTAGATTCTACCCCAGCTGTATAGCCTGTTGCAGTCACAGATACTTTTTTATAATTATCTAGGTTCGGATTTTCTATAGTCTCAACCATTTTAACTATTGATGATAAACTTTTGCTTTTATCTTCCTCTATCTCTGCTTTAATATTTACTAGATAATTTTCCTTATTATAGTCTCTCAATAATAATTCATTTATATTTAAGTCAGTTTGGTTGCCTGATAATTTATCAAGTTCGTTCAAATTTAAATCATAATTATTGTTATTAATTTGGGCATTACCAACTAACCCTATAGTAGATATTAATGTGACACCGAGCATTATTATAAATATTTTTTTTGCTCTAAATCCTTTTTTAGTAGACAAAATTATCTACCTCCTCTCAAAACCAATCTTGCCAAACAATCGAAATGTTATAACCATTTTGGTAAGATTTTTTTTAGTTAAAAAAAATGACTTAATTAGCTTATGTGATTTGTGACAATAAAGCAAGTCTTTTTCACATTTATAAGTTTAATAGGCGACAAAAAGTCATAAAAAACAAATTTTTCAAATCATCTGTTCTTTATGACTCTTTATATATATAATTATTTATTTTCATCTATTATGTTATTTTCAGGATTAATTATATCTGCTAAACTATATTTATCTAAAACTGCAACCATTGATTCTTTTAGTTTTTCCCAAACAACCTTCGTTGAACAATTATTAATTTTTATACAGCTATTCAGATCATTTTTTTCTAGACAATTCACAATGTCTATAGAACCTTCTAATACACGAATAATATCACCAACTATTATGTTTTCTGGAACATCTGCCAATAAATATCCGCCTTTTGATCCACGAACACTCTTTACTAAACCAGCCTTTCTTAAATCAGCTAATATTTGTTCTAAGAATTGTTCCGGAATATATTCATCAGCAGCAATTTGCTTAAGCGGAATAGGTTTCCGAATACCGACCTTTGCCAAATACACCATAGCTTGAAGACCATAGTGACCACGGGAAGATAATTTCATAATATCTCCTTCTCTCGAAATTAAGTAGTACATTTACTATTACTATAAATTTTTATATATATAATGTAGTTTTATTCTATTAAACAATTAATTGTTATGTCAAATAATGTTTAGGTGCTATTATTAAGGTATTTTGCTTTTAATAATTAATATTAATGTTTATAATGTATTTATGACAAAATGTATAAAGGCGGGAAGAGATATGATACATGATGAAAACATCTATGAGATTACAATAATAGGTGGAGGGCCAGCAGGTTTATTTGCTACATTTTATGCAGGCATGAGGGGAACTAGTGCTAAGTTAATAGATACTATGCCAAAATTAGGTGGTCAACTTTGTGCGCTTTACCCTGAAAAATATATATATGATGTTGCTGGATTTACCAAAATAAAAGCTGGAGAATTAATTTCGCGATTGCATGATCAAGCCATACAATTCAATCCTTTAATTTGTTTAGAAGAAAAAGTTGAGAATGTAGAGAAACAAAGTGATGGTAACTTTTTACTTACAACTAATAAAGGAACTCATCTTTCCAAAACGGTCATTATTACTGCGGGAATAGGTGCTTTTGAACCTCGAAAATTAGATGTAGATAATGCAGAAATGTTTGAAAAAACTAACCTACATTATTTTGTGGAAAATGTTGAAATCTTTAAGGATAAAAAAGTACTAATATATGGCGGAGGTGACTCTGCAGTCGACTGGGCACTTATGTTAAAGGATATAACAAAAGAATTAACTATTGTTCACCGAAGAGATAAATTCCGTGCCCATGAGCATAGTGTTGAAAAATTATATAACTCTAACATAAATGTAATTGTTCCTAGAATTATTACAAAGCTTGAAGGTGATACTTTTATTAAATCTGTTACAATTGCTGATCCTAAATCTGGTAATGATGAACAAACAATTCTAGTAGATGAAGTTATTATAAATCACGGCTTCGTCTCAACACTGGGTCCTATCGCTAAGTGGGGTATAGATATAATAAATGATCTAATATCAGTAGATACAACAATGAAAACAAATATAGATGGTATTTATGCTGCGGGTGATATTACAAATTATATTGGAAAAATTAAGCTAATTACAACTGGTTTCGGGGAAGCAACCATAGCTGTTAGTAATGCAAAACATTATATTAACCCAGATGAACGCTTACAACCCCCAAGAAAACAAACTTTGGGCTAATATCTTTATGATTAACTAATGAAATATCTGCTCTTATAATTTGTAAATGTTTAAAAAATTATTGATTAACGGAAGTGAATGTCATGCCTACAATAAAAGATGATCAATTAATTGATATAAAAGCTAAGATCGATAATGGTGTACGTTTATCCTTTGAAGATGGTGTACGTTTATTAAATAGTAATAATCTTTTTTTACTTGGTCAAATGGCCGATAAAGTACGCATTAAAAAAAATGGTGATAACGTATCTTTTATTATCAATACACACCTTAATTACACAAATATCTGCTTTATGGGATGTAACTTGTGTGCCTTTGGATTAGATGAAAATGATCCTGATGCATATTGTATGTCTTTAACAGAAATCGAACAAAAAGTTACAGCATTAACTGATAGGGGTTTCCAAGAAATACATATTGTTGGTGGTGTAAATCCTAAACTTCCCTTTAAGTACTACGAAGATATGATAAAGGTTATAAAAAAATTGAACCCAGATATCCACATTCAAGGATTCACTGCTGTAGAATTAGATTATATTGCAAAAATCGCTAAACTATCTATTAAAGAAACAATAATTAGATTAAAAAAAGCTGGTTTAGGCTCAATTCTGGGTGGGGGAGCTGAGATTTTTGATCCAAAAATTAGAAATATTATTGCCGGTCATAAAACTAGTACTGACAGATGGTTAGAAATCCATGAAATTACCCATAATCTTGGCATGAAATCCAATGCCTCTATAATTTATGGACATATTGAACAACCTGAACATGTTATAGATCATCTTATACGATTGAGAGAGCTTCAAGATAAAACAAATGGGTTTAATGCGTTTTTTGGATTTGCTTTTCATCCAGATAACACAAATCTAGCGAAACAGTATAACTTAAGCGGTGAAACAATGGGAATTTATGACCTGAAAATATTAGCTGTTGCACGATTGATGCTTGACAATTTCCCTCATATAAGAGCTTTTTGGATTGCCATAGGTGAAAAACTTGCCCAAGTGTCATTATATTTTGGAGTAGACGATTTAGATGGGACAGTTATGGAGGAACAAATTTTCCATTCGGCAGGTTCGGAATCATCATATATGATACCTAAGGATTCCTTTATAAAAATGATTAAAGGAGCTAATCGGGTACCGATAGAAAGAGATACTTTATATAATACTTTAAAAATTTATTAAAGAATAAGGGTGAAAATATTGGATTTATTATTTTTACAAGATACTTCATTAAAACCTATTATAGATAAAATAAATAATAAAGAACGATTATCTTTAGAGGATGGATTAACACTTTATAATTCAAATGACCTATCAACTATAGGTCAATTAGCTAATGCTGTTAACTTAAATATAAATGGGGACTCCGTCTATTTTATTCAAAATATGTATATTAATCCTACAAATATATGTGAAGCTAAGTGTAAATTCTGTGGCTATCGACGTGATCCTGGTGAAGAAGGCGCTTACACTATGAGCATGGATGAGCTACTTGAATATGTATCTGCAAGATATAATGAAAATATTAGAGAATTCCATATTGTTGGTGGTCATAACAACACGGTAGATTTTAACTATTATATTGATACGATAAAGGTTCTTAAAAAAAAGTATCCTAATGTAGTGATTAAAGCATATTCAGCTGCAGAAATAGTTTTTTTTGCAAAAATATCTGGATTATCAATTAAAAAAGTTTTAGAAGTGTTAATTGAAGCAGGTTTAGATACATTGCCTGGTGGGGGAGCTGAAATTCTTACAGATGCTTATCGACAAAAATTAAGTCCTGATAAGGCAACTGCCAAGGAATGGCTAGATGTCCATGAAACTGCACATTCAATGGGAATAAAAACTCATTCAACTATGCTATATGGTTCCATAGAAACAATAGAGGAACGATTAATACATATGATTAAAATTCGAGAATTACAGGATAAATATCATGGTTTCCTTGTTTTTATACCACTGGCTGTACAGCCAAAGAAATCTGCTGCATCAATACAAATGAGAACATCGGCTTATGATGATTTAAAAACAATTGCTATTAGTAGATTAATGTTTGATAACATTGATCATATTAAAGCTTATTGGATTGATATTGGCGTACAATTAACGCAAATTGCTTTATCTTATGGTTCATCAGATATTCACGGTACTATTGTCGAAGAAAGAATAAGTCATGCAGTTGGTGCAATGACACAGGCAGGCTTAACACGTGATGATTTAATTTGGTTAATTAAAGGAGCAAATAAGGTCCCAGTTGAACGCGATACCTTTTATAAGCCCATAAAAAAATATTAGAATTTATGGTTAATTTAATATTTATATGATAAAATGCTAATGAGAAAAAATAAGATAAAAATAATTAAACTAAAAGATAAAGGGAAGGGGTTATAATAATGACTTTATATGATGAAGTTAAAGAAGTTATTGAAAAATTACGTCCATTCTTACAAAGAGATGGTGGCGATTGTGAATTAGTTTCTGTAGAAGATGGTATTGTTGGTGTACGCTTAATGGGAGCTTGTGGAACTTGTCCAGGAGCAACAATGACACTAAAACAAGGTATTGAACGTGCACTTATGGAAGAACTTCCTGGAAAAATTGTTGAAGTGCAGCAAGTACGTTAATTCATAATATAATTCTATTTAAGTTAAAGCCTTTAGATTTGATATTAACAAATCTAAAGGCTTTTCTGTTAAAATAATACTTGAAAAAATAAGAATATAATTGGAGGAAGTAATGGAAAAGGTAAAATTTGTTTATGAAGAACAATTTAATAATGATTTAAAAAAATTTTTTATGAATGAATGGCCCTCAGCTAATAAAGATGTCTTTAACTTTACTGATCAAACAAGATGGAAAATGGAAGAACATATAATAACAGCTAAGAAAAATAAAGAAATCTTAGGAGTCGCCCAATTTAGAATTATTGGCGGAGTGGGATACTTAAGTACCCTATTGGTTAAAGAAGAATATCGTGGTAAAGGTTTTATTGGAGGAAAATTACTTTCCCAATTCGAGGATAAAGCTAGAAATAATAATTGTCATAAATTAAGTCTTAAATCATATAAAGATAGCCAATCTAGTAATTTTTTTGCAAGTAAGGGCTATTTAATTGAAGGAATACTAAAAAACGATATTCATGGTATAGATTGGGTAATGTTTGCTAAGTACTTAGATAAAACTAACAAAGGTTCTGATTCATTATGATGAATCAGAACCTTTGTTAGTTAACCAATTCTTTTAGCCCAAAAACCACCTTGAAAAAATACTGGCTCGTGTGAAATAATAAAAGCTTTACTATCTATATCATTTATTGATTTAATAAGTATTTTCATATTTTTTCTTTTAGTCAACACATTCAAAACTACACGATCACCATCTCTGCCATTAGCAAGCCAACTTGTTATACCATAGCCTTTTTCTCTTAATTGTGAAGAAATGTTAGAATCTAATTCTCGAGTGATTACTTGAACAGTAACATAACCTAACGCCAATAATTCTTCTATCTTTGAACCTACCAATATTCCCACTGCATAACCCAGGCTATAAGCTACCAAATATATCGGTTCACTTAAACGGTCAAGCACTATACTTAGCCCGATAATATTAATAGTTACCTCTACTAAACTTATCAAAGCAGCAAGATTTTTTCTTCCTTTAACAATGAAAATCATCCGTAATGTAAATAATGAAACATATGAAATCTGAATAATTAAAATAATTATTATAAAATTTATATCCATTTTAAATCTTCTCCTAAATGCATTTCTTATATTATCGTTTAAGAATTATTTACTTTTTCAAGTACAAAATAAGGACATCCAAAATTACAATATTCAATAATATAATCTTCAAGCGCTTTTATTTTTGTTTCCTCTGTAGCACATTGTCGATTATTTTTATATAGTCCAAATAATCTTAATTGATTATAACCCCAATCCCCGACAATATAATCATATTTGTCAAGTATATCACAATATTTCCCTTCAAATGCCTCTGAATCCCATCCTTCCTTATTATTATCAATAAGCTCATAGGTATTTCCAAACATTTGTATCATATATAATATCGACCCCTATACATTTACTATTCTAAAAATTATTGTAGCATATATATAACACTATTGTTAGTAGATATTTCGCACCTTTTTAACTAGTAATGTAATAAGCAGCAAAGTAACACTTACTAGCACAATTGTTCCTCCAGATGCTAAATTAAAATAATAAGCTATAAAAAAGCCTATTAAACTAGCAAATTCTGCAAACAAAATAGCAATAAATAAGGTTTGTTTAAAACTATTTGCAATTTGTAAGCTTGTCGCTACTGGCACAATCATCATTGAAGAAATAAGTAATATTCCAACTATCCTCATTGATGTTGCGATTGTAAGAGCAATTAATATTGTAAAAATCAAATTTATTTTTTTATATGGAATTCCACTTATTTTTGTTCCATCTTCATCAAAAGATATAAACAATAGTTCTTTATAAAGGGAAAAAACCACTAATATAATTATTATGCCCATTATAACTATTGTCATTAAATCTGTTTTAGTTACAGCTATTATACTTCCAAATAAATAGGTAGAGATATTAGTAGTAAAACCTCCAGAAAAACTTATTAATACAACAGCGAGCCCCATACCTGCTGACATCATAATAGGCATCGATATCTCTTCATAGTGTTTATATTCTTCACGTAGCTTATTAATTCCTAATGCAGAAAATACTGCAACAAACATACCACCGAAGATTGGATTAATACCTACAATTATCCCCATTGCAACCCCTGCTAAAGCTGTGTGTGCAAGTGTGTCACCAATAAATGATAAACGTCGAAGAACAATAAATGTACCAATTAGCGGGCTAACTATTCCAATTATCAAAGCAGCAATTAATGCTCTTTGCATAAAATCGTATTGAAAAATTTCTAACATATTTTATTCCCCCATATGATGATTATGAGACACAATCCCCATATCTTTACCATACATGTTTGATAATATATTACAAGACTCATCATTATAAAATTCAGGATTTCCATGATATAGTAGCTTTTTATTCAAACATGCAATATTTGATACCTTATTTGTTACAACTCCGATATCATGCGAAACGAGAATAATTGTGATCCCTTTTTCCTTATTTAGCTTTTCTAATAAAAAATAGAATTGATTTGTAGATTCCAAATCAACACCAACCGTTGGCTCATCTAAAATCAATAGTTTAGGTTGACTAACTAAGGCCCTTGCTATAAAAACCCTTTGCTGTTGCCCACCTGATAATTTACCAATGCTTCTTTTTGTATAATCTGCTAATCCTACAAGGTCAATAGCTGAATAGATTTGTTCCCTATCCTTATTATTTAAACGCTTAAATAAACCTTTTTTACCAAACAAGCCCATGGAAACTACTTCATAAACAGTCGCTGGAAAGCCTGAATTAAAGCTATTAGCCTTTTGTGAAATATACCCTATTTTATCCCAATCATTAAACCTATTAAGCTGTTTGTTAAAAAGATAAATTTCACCTTGCTGAATAGGAATTAGTCCCAGTATCTCTTTTAACAGAGTCGTCTTTCCAGAACCATTCGGACCAATTAACCCTAAAAAATCCTTTTGCTCAACAATTAAATTTATATTATCTAATATTACTTGATCTCCATATTTAAAGGTTAAATTTCTAATATCTATAACATTATCAGACATGATATCACCATCATTCGCCTAAAGTCATCTTTAAAACTTCTAAATTTAATTCCATCAATTTAATATAATCCAAATTCAAAGCTAGCTCTTGTTTACTAAGGCTACCTATAGTAAATATTTCTTCTGTTTTTATACCAACCTCATTAGCAATAACCTCAGATATTTTAGTTGTTTCTGTTGAATCAACTAAAATATATTGTATCCCCAAATCTTCAATATTCTTAATAA
>CAZSSR010000050.1:0-10105 GCA_964609605.1 uncultured Bacillaceae bacterium
CGAGTTTTATATCTTCATTATTATTTTTCTTATTAGTAATTTGATCCCATTCTTTTCGCATAATATTTAACAACTGATACTCTATGCCAAAATATTCATAAATCACTTCTCCTATTAACTTTAAGCTTTCTTCTTTATTAGTAGTATCTCTATGCATTACATTATTAAAAACTACTACGATTGTATCACTTGATACACTTACTGGCTCACCATCAATAAACCAAGCGTGGACAGTTATTTTCTTTTGTTTAACCTTTTGTAAAATCT
This sequence comes from uncultured Bacillaceae bacterium, assembly GCA_964609605.1. Lineage (GTDB taxonomy): Bacteria > Bacillota > Bacilli > Tepidibacillales > Tepidibacillaceae > CAZSSR01. The sequence continues at coordinate 268 of CAZSSR010000050.1, forward strand.
CTGGCCATGCATTAGAGATTTTTTTATAATCACTTTCTGAAGACTTTTCATTAATAAACATTAATTTCTTATTTATATCCATCTTTATATCCGTCTTTATTTTTTTCGGTTGGGTTTCTTTAATATCTCTTTTATTTGTATTATTACCCCTTAATTCACAAACTATTTCTTCAAGTTTTTTAATCCTATCTTGAATATAACCGATTTGATCATTCTCTACTAGCTCGTTCCCTTGATCTTTAGAAAACATTCTAGAAATCTTTATTAGACTTATTTCTAAAATTATTCGACTTTGCGTAGTTAACTTCATTTCATTTAAATATTTATTTAACATTTCTATAATTAAATATAAGCGTTCATCATTATAACTATTGGCAACTTCTTCAAAGCTTTTATCTAATATTATTTTCTCCTTTATTTCATCTAACGAAGGTGCTGCTTTATATAATAATAAGTCACGATAGTAATAAATTAAATCCTCCAATATTTTTTGTGGTTCCTTTCCTTCATAAAGCAATTCAATAACTTCATTTAAAACCTCGTCAGTCTTTCCCTCTCTAATTAATTTCGTAATTGATGAGAAAGCCTGATTTGACACTCTTCCGGTCAGTATTAAGATATCATTAGTATTTATTTCCTTCCCAGAGGATGAAAAAAGTTGATCTAATAAGCTTAAAGCATCTCGCATAGCGCCCTCAGAATATTTTGCAATTAGCGATAAGGCCTGCTCTTCAACTACATACCCTTCTGAATCAGAAATATATTTTAATCTGTCTACCATAATTTCCGAGGAAATTCTTTTAAAATCAAATCTTTGACATCTTGAGATAATTGTTAAAGGAAGCTTATGTGGTTCAGTTGTAGCCAAAATAAAAATTACGTGTTGTGGCGGTTCTTCTAAAGTTTTCAATAAAGCATTAAAAGCTTCTGTTGTTAGCATATGTACTTCATCGATAATATATACCTTGTATTCTGTTTCTGTTGGCGTAAATTTTACATTTTCTCGTAATTCTCGTATTTCATCAACACCACGATTAGATGCGGCATCAATCTCTACTACATCTAAAACATTCCCCTTAGTTATTCCTTTACAAGTCGCACATTCATTACATGGCTCGCCATCAATGCTATGTTCACAATTAATCGCCTTAGCGAAAATCTTTGCGATACTAGTCTTCCCAGTTCCCCTAGGTCCTGTGAGCAAGTATGCATGAGAAAACCTTTTTTGTTCTAAGGAATTTTTTAATGTTTTAGTAATGTGGTCTTGACCTATAACGTCCTTAAATTTTTGAGGTCGCCAAGCACGATATAACGCTAAATAGGCCATCCTGTACACCCCATTTTTCTGAATTATTTAAGATAATTAATATTATATATATTATTATATTATATATATTATTAAAAATGTTATCAAAATAAAAAAACACCCATCTTAAAAAGGTGTTTATATGATAATTATGCCGTGCACCTATTATTGATCACGTCATATAAGCGTACTTATGTAGTTAGCTCTTAATAGGTTGCCCTACAACACATGAAAAATTCCATTTACCGCTGCTTTCTTCCGAACCTGACGGGATTCATAGACATTCATAGTATAGGACCCATTCGTCAACACCACTTGCATAAGCCAGACCTTACATAAAAAATGACCGCTAATAGGAATTCAACCCCGCTATAGCGGATTGCAGGTTACAGGGCACCGCTACCTCCCCATCTAGCACGACAAACTTTATTAATAAAGTAACTTATTATAGTTTTATAAAAACTTGTAGATTTTATTATACATTCTGTAACAGCTAATAACAAGGGGATAACTATGAGTATGGCGGAGAGGGTGGGATTTGAACCCACGGTACGCTATTAACATACAACGGTTTTCGAGACCGTCACCTTCAACCACTCAGACACCTCTCCATTAATTATTACTATAAGTATTTCTCATTTATTTTAGCTTTCGTATGTTTTTAATATCCCTTCTGCGACACTCCTTTTTGTAATGCGCATATCCATAGCTTGTTTTTCTATATATTTATGAGCTTCTGGCTCACTCATACTCAGATAGGATATTAGGATACATTTAGCACGATCAACAATACGTATATCTTCAATTTTTTGAATCAACTTATTATTTTCTACTCTCATTATCTTTATTTTTTTTTGTGCTGCTTTTGCAAGTTTTAGAGCAGACCAAAATAGGTCTTTATTTATGGGCTTAGACACAGTAATAATGCCGTAATCTTCTGTTGAATTGGATACTTCCTCATAATATTCTGAATTTACTACTAATATTATCTGAATTATTTCTTTAGACGAAATATATCTTGCTAAGCTCTCACCCGATTCGTCAGAGAGCGGAGCATTAATAATACATAAATCAAACTCTTGTTCCAAAAGCATTCGTCTTGCTTCGCCACAAGTTGTAACAGTGACAATTTTATCGCAGGAAATAGAATGTAGCATATCTGTGAAAAAAACAAGACTTTTCTCCGAGTATGACACAATTAGAGCACTTTCCACAAAATCGCCCCTCCCCGCTCACCACACGTATTATATAGTAGTAAAATACCAATCCCTATAAAAATCATTTTTTTTATCGGCTTTTGAAAACTCTATTGCTTCCTCTGTTTTTATATCAAGATACCGTGATAACATTTCATCACCAATAGTGTTTTTTATAAAACTGCTGTTCCTAGCAAACTCTATCGCTTGCATAAGGTCAGCTGGCAGAGAAACAAGTTGATTTTTTATATTCTCGTCAACTTTATATAAATCAACATCAACAGCTGGGGGTAATGATAATTCATTATCAATTCCATCCAGCCCTGCTGTGATAATAAGCGCAAATGCAAGATACGGATTAAGTGATGGGTCAGGAGAACGAAGTTCCATTCGTACCCTTTCGCTGTTTGCAGCAGGTATTCTCACAAGCTGCGAGCGATTTTGATGTGACCATGATATGTATTTAGGCGCCTCATTTTTGCCGAAACGCTCATACGAATTAGCAATCGGATTTAAAAACAACGTCATCTCTCGCGTTCTTTCTAAAATACCTGCAATAAAATTTTCTGCAATTTTCGACTGCTCTCCAATATTTGTGAAGATGTTAAGACCGTTTTGAGAAAGCGAGATATTTACATGAAGTCCACTACCGCTCTTATTTAACATAGGCTTAGGCATAAAAGAAGCAAATAGCCCGTTTCTTGCAGCAATGGCTTTTACTGCAAATTTAAAAGTCAAAAAATTGTCTGCACAACTTAGAACATCACTGAATTTGAAAGTGATTTCATTTTGCCCGGGCCCTTGTTCATGGTGTGAAGCCTCGGGTAAAATGTTCATTTCTTCAAGACACAAACAAATTTCCCTTCTAATATTTTCACCTTTATCAAGAGGTGAAATATCAAGATAGCTACCATTATCTAACGTTTCGCCAGTAGGCTCACCCTTTTCATCCGTCTTAAAAAGATAAAATTCACATTCAGCTCCAATTTTACAATTATATCCTGAATCTTTACAACGTTTAATTACACGCTTTAAAAGTTGTCTACTGTCCCCTTGAAATGTTGATTTGTCAGGATTCTTAATGTCACAATAAAACATTATAACTCTACCAGGACCTGGACGCCATGGTAGTATCATTAAAGTTGTCGGATCGGGGAATAAAAGCAAATCTGAGTTAGTAACGTCACGAAATCCCTTTATTGCATGAGCATCAAAGGAAACACCATTTTCAAAAGCACTTGACAATTCTTCCGCCATGATTGAAATGTTTTTTTGCATACCAAATAGATCGCAAAAACCTAGCCTAATAAATTTCACGTCATTTTCTTTTACAAATTCCAAAACATCATGAATAGTATTAGTCATTTCGTTTCACTCCTATTCTACTGTTACGCTTTTGGCTAGATTTCTAGGCTTGTCAATATCTAACCCTTTGTTGGCAGCTACATAATAACTCAGCAGTTGCAACATTATAACGGAAAGAGACGGCGAAAACAGCTCATTAATACTTTGTATATAAATCACTGATAATTTATCGTTCTCTTTTATATCATCGATATTAGTAATTAAAAGTACCTTTGCGCCACGACTGATAACCTGTTCCACATTGCTCATAATCTTATCTTTCAATCGATCGCAACTGCGAATTGCTACTACTAAAGTATCATCCTCGATAAGCGAAATTGTGCCATGTTTTAACTCGCCCGCAGCATATGCTTCTGAATGAATGTATGATATTTCCTTAAGCTTTAAAGACCCCTCAAGTGCTATCGCATAATCAATGTTTCGACCTATAAAAAATATGCTCTTGGAATTAAAGCAAGTAGCGGCATATTGCTGTATCTTATCTTTTTGCGATAATAGCTCAGCGACTTTGTCTGGCAAAGTATTTATCTCATTTATCAGCTGTTGCTCGATTTGCTCTGATATTTTGCCGAGCTTTGCAGCAAAACGTACGCTAAGAATATATAATAAAACTAGCTGAGCGGAAAAAGCCTTTGTTGTTGCAACAGCTATTTCAGGTCCTGCCATTGTATATATGGTGTAATCTGATTCCTTAGCGATTGTTGAACCAATTACATTCACAATAGCAAGCGTTTTCGCCCCCAATCTTTTTGCTTCGCGAAGCGCAGCAATAGTATCAGCAGTTTCACCCGATTGGCTTATCAGAATAACCAATGTTTTTTCGTCAACGATTGGTTCTTTGTAGCGAAATTCACTTGCGACGTCAACTTCTACCGAAACTCTACACAGACGCTCAAATGCCATTTTTCCAACAACACCAGCATTATATGCTGAACCACAAGCAGTAATTAATATTTTATTGAATGATGCTATATCTAAACTATTTATAACTGTTTTATTTTCAGAGGAATGTAGAGCTGAATTTATAGTATCTTTAAGTACCTTTGGTTGTTCCATTATTTCCTTAATCATAAAATGAGAAAAACCCCCTTTTTCAGCACTTTCATAGCTCCAAGATATTGTTTCAAGCTTTTTCTCAACACATTCCTTGTCTAATGTATAAAAAGAAACTGAGTCTTTTTGGAGCACCGCTATTTCTTTATCATCTAAATAATAAACATTTGATGTATGTTTTAAAACAGCAGGAACGTCAGATGCAATGAATGTTCCGGTATCTGAAACGCCAATAATGAGTGGATTATCTTTTCTTACAGCAAATAACTTATCTGGTTCATCTATACACATAATACCTAGTGCATAGGAACCTTCTAGTGCATTTATCACCTTTATTATAGTGTCCATAATATTGCCATCATAATAATATTCAGCGAGCTGTGCTATAACCTCACTATCTGTTTGAGATACGAATTTAAAGCCTTTGCTTTGAAGCTTTTTCCGCAATACCTTATAATTTTCAATTATACCATTATGCACAATAGCTATTTTATTCTGGCACCCTATATGAGGATGAGAATTAATGTTAGAAGGTTCACCATGCGTTGCCCAGCGAGTATGACCAATTCCTACATTTCCTTTTATTGGGTTGCTCAAAAGTGCTGATTCTAATATTGAGATACGTCCTTTTTTCTTTACCACATCAAATCCATTATTACCCAAAATAGCAATTCCAGCAGAATCATATCCGCGATATTCTAATTTTTTTAGACCTTCAAGTATAAGAGGTACTGCATTTTCACGACCCACGTAACCGATAATACCACACATTTAAAAATCTCCTTTCAATTTGCTATATAAAGAAGCTCATACCATTAATATACAACAAAAAGGCGCTCATCACATAATGCGAAGTTGGGGGCAGTTTATCAGGCGAATAAATATCCGCTTCTTAAAACAATACCCTAGCATTATCTAATTAACCCCTTTGATCACTTGAAAGTAGTTTATACTATATCAATATATACGTCAATATTTCTATCACGATTTATTTTAATGGGGTTGACAGATATTCTAAGATTTGCTAAACTGATAATGTTAAACAAAGGTGTTTATCAAAGATTAGGCTCTTGGCCTGTACTTTGGTGGATACTTTTTTTTATTGTTTCAAACAGTTTCTTTGAGGGTTAATTTACAGACAGATACAAAATACAAGAACATAACAATTATAAGGAGGATTTCACAATGAAAAATATCCCTGAAATATTTGGCAGCATGGTTTTTAACGATTCTGTTATGCAGGAAAAGCTACCAAAAGATATTTATAAGGCATTAAAAAGAACTATTGCAAGCGGTAAACATTTGGATTTAGATGTAGCCAACGTCGTTGCAAATGCAATGAAAGACTGGGCGACAAAAAAAGGAGCTACCCATTTTACCCACTGGTTTCAACCCATGACAGGAATTACTGCCGAAAAACACGATAGCTTTATATCACCTACATCAAACGGCAAAATTATTATGGAGTTTTCAGGCAATGAACTAGTCAGAGGTGAGCCTGATGCTTCAAGCTTTCCATCTGGCGGGCTTAGAACTACATTTGAGGCTAGGGGATACACCGCTTGGGATCCCACATCTTACGCATTTATAAAAGATGGCACACTTTGTATTCCAACTGCTTTTTGCTCTTATAGTGGGGAAGCTCTTGATAAAAAAACGCCACTACTTAGATCTATGCAAACCATTAATGAGCAGGCGCTTAGAATACTTAGATTGTTTAACAATACTACTTCAAACCAAGTTGTTACTACAGTTGGTCCAGAACAAGAATATTTCCTCATTGATAAGGAAATGTATTTAAAACGCGCTGATTTAGTGTATTGCGGCAGAACTTTGTTTGGCGCAAGGCCTTCCAAAGGACAAGAGCTTGACAATCACTATTTCGGAGCGATAAAACCTAAGGTAGCTGCTTTTATGAAGGAACTGGATGAAGAACTTTGGAAACTCGGCATACTAGCAAAAACTGAACACAATGAAGTGGCACCATCTCAGCACGAATTAGCACCAATTTTCACCACAACAAATATCGCTACTGACCACAACCAGCTTACAATGGAGCTCATGAAAAGCATTGCAAACAAGCACGGTCTTGCATGTCTTTTACACGAAAAACCTTTTGCTGGAATAAACGGAAATGGAAAGCATAACAACTGGTCTCTTTCAACTGATATGGGAGCAAACCTTTTAGAACCTGGTGAAACACCCTCAGAAAATGCACAATTTTTATTATTCTTAGTGGCGATAATCAAAGCTGTAGACGACTATCAAGATTTACTACGTATTTCTGTAGCAAGTGCAGGAAACGACCACAGACTAGGTGCTAACGAAGCTCCTCCTGCCATTGTTTCAATATTTTTAGGTGATGAGCTTACAGAAATTTTAGAAGCAATCGAAAACAGTACGATTTATCATGATAAAGGAAAGCATCAAATGGAAATAGGTGCAACAGCTCTTCCACATTTTCCTAAAGACACAACTGACCGTAACAGAACATCACCTTTTGCATTTACAGGAAACAAATTTGAGTTTCGTATGCTCGGTTCAGCCTTCTCAATAGCAGGCCCTAACTTTGTACTCAATACAATCATTGCAGAAACTTTGTGTAAGTTTGCCGATACCTTAGAGAAATCAAATGATTTCACGCAGGATTTAGGAATTCTTATTAAAAAAACGATCAAAGAACATAAAAGAATTATTTTTAATGGAAATAACTACTCTGATGAATGGGTAAAAGAAGCAGAAAAACGCGGACTGTCAAACCTTAAAACAACTGTTGATGCATTGCCTGCATTTATCCTTCCAAAAAATGTTGATGTATTCACTAAACATAATGTTTTAACGGAGTCAGAGGTTCACTCTCGGTATGAAATTCTGCTAGAGGGCTATCAAAAAGTCATCCGTATTGAAGCGTTGACAATGATTGATATGGTAAAAAAAGAAGTTATACCATCCTCTATAAGTTATCAAAATGAATTAGCCAACCTTTTAGAGCGTAAAAAAACCTTTGGCGATTTTGACTATTCACTTGAAGATTATCTATTAAAAAAGATATCTTTAATATCAGCAGGGTTACTTAAAAAGTTAGATATTCTAGAAAATTCCTTATTAAAAACAAGTATAGATAATGACAGTCTTAAACTCGCAAGGTTTTACAGGGATGTAGTATTTAATAATATGTCCGAGCTTAGACTTTTGGTCGATGAACTTGAAACAATAGTAGCAAAAAAATATTGGAATTTGCCTACCTACGCAGAACTTTTATACAGCATTGATTAAATAAACTATTAAATCTAAAAGGTGTGTTTATAAAAATTCTTTCACAATATCACTTTAATAAACAAGAAACGATATCAGTTTGATATCGTTTCTTAATCTATCGAAAAATTATGTTATTTCCTATCATCCAATTATTATTTTTTCAGATGGGTAATTTAGTTTAGAAACTTTTCCCTCTTCTTTAAATAAAAATAATAACGATAATATTCCAATCCTACCAATAAACATAATTAATGAAATTAATATTTTCCCTGGATCTGATAATTCTCCTGTAATTCCCATCGTTAAGCCTGTTGTACCAAAAGCAGATGAAACTTCAAAAATTATTTGCATAAGATGAAACTTATCTCCTTCTAAAACACCTAACAAAACGATACTCGTTCCTAACAATATTACTGCAGTTGTAAATACAACAAAACTTTTTAAAATATCTTCTTGCTCAATTCTTCTCTTAAATACCATTAATTCTTTCTTCCCTCTTGCAAAAGATATTATTGACAAGATAATAACTGCAAAAGTGGTTGTTCTAATTCCACCACCAACACTTGATGGGCTGGCACCAATCACCATTAAAATTGAGATTAAAAACAATGTTTGAATAGTAAAAACTGATACATCCATTGTTGCAAACCCACTATTTCTTGCAGTAACAGAATTAAATAATGAATAAAATAATTTTTCATGCCAAGGCATACCTGCAAAAGCAGCATTATTTTCAAATAAGAAAATTAACAACCCTCCAACTAATAAGAGAGTAAAGAATGTAATTGTTGTTAATTTTGTAAATAAAGAAAATCTAAAATTTCTTCTATTTTTCTTTGTTGAAATATAATTTCTTAATTCTATTAGAACTGGGAATCCTATTGCACCAAGAATAATTAATATCATAAATATTGATTGTATAAAATAGTCACTAGAAAACTGCATTAAAGAATCTCCAAAAATATCAAATCCCGCATTAGTAAATCCAGAAATTGCATGGAACATCCCATAAAAAAACGCTTCATACCAAACCGGATAATATTTTAATAAATATGAGCCTATTATAAACGTACCGATAATTTCTATAGTAAACGCCATCGCTAATACTTTTTTCATCAATACAACTAATCCTGAAAAATCAGATCTATTCTGATCAATCATAATTAATTGTCTTTCCTTTAATCCAATCCTTCTTCCGGTAACAACCCAGATAAATGTTCCTAAGGTCATTATTCCAATACCACCAAATTGAATAAATATTAATAAAACTATTTTCCCGGCAACATTAAATGTGTCTGCCGTATTAACAGCAGATAGCCCTGTACATGTTATAGCGCTTGTCGCAGTTAATAATGCATCTACAATTGATATAAAAGCCCTATCCTTATGAAAAATAGGTAACCACAATAAAAACGTGCCTAATAAAGTTGCAGCTAAATAAGCTATTACTATAATTTGTACTCCAGTTAGACCTTTTTTCTTAACATCCGATTTAGCCAATATATCGCGCTCCTTTTCTATAATTTTTAATAAGCAAAATTATAGAACATAAATATCGTAATGCCTATTTTAACATAATATCTAAAGCATACATATTTTATTTTTTTGTTGCCGTTCGCGTCGACCTGATAGCCACGGATGGTGTGGGGAATGGTCGGCG
>CAZSSR010000051.1:0-10045 GCA_964609605.1 uncultured Bacillaceae bacterium
ATAATTTAAAGTCAAAGTCAAAATTTCGACTTTGACTTTAAATTATATTATTTTTCTTGATCCTCATCTACAACTTCATAATCTGCATCTACTATATCATCTTCACCTTGTTGAGAGTCAGTATTCTCATTATTCTCTTGACTAGCCTCTGCCTCTTTTGCTGCTTGTTCGTACAGCTTTACAGATAACTGTTGAATAATTTCACTTAGTTTATCTGAAGCAGATTTTATCTCTTCTACATCATTACCCTCTATAGCTTTTTTTAGAATCTCCTTAGCTTCATTGGCATTATCTACCTCTGTTTGATCAACCTTACCTTCAAGATCTTTTAAAGTTTTTTCAGTAGTATATACTAAATTATCAGCGGAATTACGAGTTTCTATCTCTTCCTTACGTTTTTTATCATCTTCTGCATTTGCTTCAGCATCTTTAATCATTTTTTCAATTTCTTCATCATTTAATCCACTTGAAGAAGTTATAGTAATCCTTTGACTTTTACCTGTTCCCATATCCTTTGCCGATACATTAACAATTCCGTTAGAGTCAATATCAAATGTTACTTGAATTTGTGGAACCCCACGTGGTGCTGGCGGTATATCCATCAATTGAAAACGACCTAAAGTCTTATTATACGATGCCATCTCGCGTTCACCTTGAAGAACATGAATATCAACAGCTGTTTGACTATCAGCTGCTGTAGAAAATGTTTGTGACTTGCTTGTAGGAATTGTAGTATTACGCTCTATTAATTTTGTAAACACCCCACCTAAAGTTTCAATTCCTAATGATAGTGGTGTAACGTCTAGCAATACAATATCCTTAACATCTCCAACTAAAATACCTGCTTGGATTGCAGCACCTAAGGCAACAACTTCATCAGGATTTACACCTTTATGAGATTCTTGACCAGTAAATTTTTTAATAGCTTCTTGAACTGCTGGAATACGTGTAGATCCCCCAACAAGAATTACTTTATCAATTTCCTTAGTTTGTATTCCTGCATCCTTCACTGCCTTACGTAATGGTCCCATGGTTCTTTCTACTAACCCAGCTGTCATTTCATCAAATTTCGCACGAGTTAAAACAATCTCTAAGTGTTTTGGACCAGTTGCATCAGCTGTAATAAAAGGCAAAGAAATTGTAGTTGTAAGTACGCCTGAAAGTTCCTTTTTCGCTTTTTCTGCAGCATCTCTTAATCTTTGCAAAGCCATTTTATCTTTACTTAAATCAATACCATTATCTTTTTTAAATACATCAACCAAATAGTTAATAATAATTTGGTCAAAATCATCTCCACCAAGTTTGTTATCACCACTTGTAGATTTTACTTCAAATATACCATCCCCTAACTCCAGTATTGATACATCAAATGTACCTCCACCTAAGTCAAAAACAAGAATTGTATGATCTTCGCCCTTTTCTATTCCATATGCTAAAGCCGCAGCAGTAGGCTCATTTATAATACGTAGAACTTCTAACCCTGCAATTTTCCCTGCATCTTTTGTTGCCTGTCTTTGACTATCATTAAAATAAGCTGGGACAGTTATTACTGCTTGATTAACTTTTTCACCAAGATAACTTTCTGCATCGCCTTTCAATTTTTGTAATATTATTGCCGATATCTCTTGGGGCGAATAATTTTTCCCATCAATTATTGTTTTATGATCTGTGCCCATATGTCTTTTTATAGAAAGAACAGTATTTGAATTTGTAATAGCTTGCCGTTTTGCTATTTCACCAACTAAACGCTCACCATCCTTTGCAAATGCTACTACTGAAGGAGTGGTGCGACTTCCGTCTGCATTTGGTATTATAACAGCTTCTCCACCTTCCATAACTGCCACTACTGAATTGGTTGTTCCTAAATCGATTCCTATTACTTTACTCATTTATCATTACCTCCATATTAATTTTTTTTATTAAGAATTAAATACAATATCTAAATGCTTACTTTAACCATGGATGGACGAATTACTTTACCCTTATAAGTAAAACCCTTTTGAATTTCTTCAACAACGATTCCAGATTCACCATTATGTTCTACCTCCATCACTGCTTGATGATATTCTGGGTTAAATCGCTTTCCTATTGCATCTATCTCTGCTAACCCATCATTTTCTAATGTTTCTTTGATTTGTCTGTATACCATATCTATCCCCTCAAGGAAGGAATCAAAATTATTATTTTCTCTAGAGGCTAAAATTGCCCTCTCAAAGTTATCACATGCAGGAAGTAATTCCTTTATTAGCTTTCCATTAATATACTTTGCTAATTCTTCTTTCTCTTGATTACTTCTTTTTCTAAAATTATCAAAATCTGCTTGTGTCCTTAAAAGTTTATTTTGCAATTCCTCATAGCTTTCTTTCAATTTTGCTAACTCACTATTCCCTAAGTTGTCTTGTTCCACTTTCTCTTGAGTTTCCTCGCTTTCAATATCACTTTTAATATCAATCTCTTTCTCCTTCTTTGGTCTACCCATTTATACACCTCCCGCTTATGATTTCATAACCACAAATGTTTCACACATACCAACAACTATTTATTTAAAAAATTAGACATATACTTAGAAAAATCTTCAGTTAAGAAATCTAAAATCTTAATTACCCTATTATAATCCATCCGAGTAGGTCCAAATATACCAATTGTACCTAAAGGCTGCCCATCAATCTGATATGTTGCAGTAATTATACTGCAATTGTTCGCAGCCTCAAGATCGTTTTCTGAACCTATCTTAACTTCAATCCCCTGATTAGTTGATTTCATAAGTTGCTTTACATCTTCCGTTTGTTCAAAAAGTTTAAACAATCCCTTAATAATTTTCATATCATTGAATTCAGGTTGATTTAAAAGGTTTATAGTTCCACCTAAATAAATTTTATTTCCGACTTGAATATCAATGTTCGTAAATAAATCATTTATTAATTTTAACGACTTCTCAAAATCTTCAAACCCTCTTGCATACTTCTTTTCAATCTCTTTATCAATTTTTTCTTTAAGTTGGTATAAAGGTGTACCTACTAATTTATAATTTAAAAACTTAACTAGGCTTTCTATTTCATCAGTAGAAATTTCCCTAGGTATTTTTATCGTCTTATGTTCAACCCTTCCAGAGTTAGTAACTAAAATAACAACAAGATTACCTTCCGACACAGGTACGATTTGTAGCTTTGTTAATTTAGCATCATAAACTTCTGGTCCCAATATTATACTAGTGTAGCTAGTTAGTTGCGATAATATATCAGCTGTTTGACCAAGTACCTGTTCAAATTCATCAAGCTGTTGTGTAAAAACATTTTTAATATTTTTTAGTGTGTTTTTTGATATTACTATTCTTTCAGGGTCAATTAAATTATCAACATAATAACGATAACCCATATTAGAAGGTATTCTACCAGAGGAAGTATGGGGCTGTACTAAAAATCCCATTTCCTCTAAATCGGCCATTTCATTACGTATCGTTGCAGGGCTGAAATTAATAGCTCCTTGCTTAGAAATTGACCTTGATCCAATCGGTTCAGCATTTTTAATATAGTCGTCAACTATTGCACTTAATATTAACTTTTGCCTCATTGTAAGCAATTCTGTAAGCAATTTTGCCACCCCCGTTATTAGCACTCTATCTAGGCGAGTGCTAATATATAACTATAAAATACCAAATTTACACCCTCTTTGTCAATCCTTTGAGTGTATAAATTCAGCAAAAACTTCATTGCCAAATAATAGACCCTTCCCAGACAATCTTACTGCATGATTATCAATTATTATTAATTCTAATTCAACTAGTTTTTTTATTTGATCTTTAAATCTCAGGCGTAAATCTTCATTAAATTTTTGTTGAAATTCTAAAAAATTAACACCTTCTAACATCCTTAACCCCAAAATTAATTCATTTTCTATTTTCTCTTGAGAAGCTACTAGAGATTCAAACTCTCTAGGTAATATTTGTTTATTTATGCTTTCTATATAATTACTAATTTCCTTAATATTTTCATACCTAATATTATCTATATAGCCATGTGCACCAGCTCCCAACCCAATATATTCATTGTTTTTCCAATAATTAATATTATGTTTGCAATCAGAATCTGGTAACGAGAAATTACTGATTTCATAATGCTTGTAATTATTTTTAACCATTTCCTCTAGTGTTAGTATATACATCGCTAACTCATCTTCCTCAGATGGTAAAGATAGCTTGTTTTGAAGATATAGATTATAAAATTGAGTACCTTCTTCAATTATTAAGTTATAAACTGAAATGTGTGGAATACCTAACTGAAAAAATCTATTTAAGCTTTCTTTATGCATAGCAATACTTTGATTAGGTATCCCAAACATTAAATCAATATTTATGTTCGTATATCCTACTTTTTTTATATTATCTAAGCTAGTAAATACATCTGACACATCATGAATTCTACCAAGAGAGGATAATAATTTATCTTGAAAAGCTTGTACTCCTAAACTTATTCTATTAACTCCATATTTTTTCATAATGCGTAATTTATCTAAGTCTAATGTTCCAGGATTGGCCTCCATCGAAAATTCAATATCTCTATCCAGATATGGGAAATACTCTTCCAACGATGTAAATAGATATTCCATCTCTTTAACACTTAAAATAGACGGAGTACCCCCACCAATAAAGATAGTTTTAATATCTTTTGATATAACTTGCTGACTTAAGATAGACATTTCTGCACTTAATGCTATTAAATAGTCCATTATAGAAATATCACTTACAGTATACGAATTAAAATCACAATAGTTGCATTTTTTAATACAGTAAGGAATGTGAATGTAGATTGATTTAACCATTCTTTTACCTCCAAACATTGCGCAAAAATAAAAGGCTAATTATAATTAGACCTCTTATTAATTCTGCTATTCATCAATTTTTAAAATTGCCATAAAAGCCTCTTGAGGAATTTCAACTGAACCAAAAGCCTTCATCCTCTTTTTACCTTCTTTTTGCTTATCTAATAATTTTCTTTTTCGTGAAATGTCTCCGCCATAACACTTGGCTAGAACGTTTTTCTTCATTGCACTAATTGATTCTCGCGCTATAATTTTATTGCCGATAGCCGCTTGAATCGGCACTTCAAACATATGTCTTGGAATTATTTTTTTTAATTTTTCTGTAATTATTCTGCCTCTAAAGTAGGCATTATCTTTATGTGTAATGAGCGAAAGGGCATCCACCTTCTCATTATTTAATAGAATGTCTATCTTAACTAGTTTTGATGTCTTATATCCAGATAATTCATAATCCAAGGAAGCATATCCCTTTGTGCTTGATTTTAATTGATCAAAAAAATCATATATAATTTCTGACAATGGTATCGTATACGTCAATGTTACACGATTACTATCTAAGTAAAGCATATCTACATATTCACCGCGTTTTTTCTGGCATATCTCCATAACAGAACCAACATACTCATTAGGTACCAATATTCTCGCCTTAACATAAGGTTCTTCAATACTTTCAATTAAAACTGGATCAGGCATATCTGAAGGATTATCTATTATTATTTTTTCTTTATTAGTTTTTATTACGTGATAAATAACACTAGGTGAAGTGGTTATTAGCTGAATATTAAATTCTCTTTCTATACGTTCCTGGATTATTTCCATGTGAAGTAATCCTAGAAATCCACACCTAAAACCAAACCCAAGTGCTTGTGATGTTTCTGGTTCAAACTTAAGAGCTCCATCATTTAACTCAAGTTTTTCCAATGCCTCTCTTAAGGCAGGAAATTCATTTGTTTCAATTGGATATATCCCACAATATACCATCGGATTAACTTGACGATAACCAGGCAACGGTTCCTTTGCAGGCCTTTTAGCATCTGTTATTGTATCACCGACACGTGTGTCCTTAACATTTTTCATAGCTGCGACAACAAATCCAACATCTCCAACAACTAACTCATCAATAATAGTCATTTTGGGTCTAAATATACCAACCTCATTTACTTCAAAGGTTTTTCCTGTGGACATCATTTTTATCTTCATGCCTGCTTTAATATTCCCATTAACGATTCGTACGTAGATAATAACACCTTTATATAGGTCATAATGTGAATCAAATATAAGAGCTTGTAATGGTTCATCAAGTGAACCTTTTGGATATGGTACCTTTTGAACAATCTGTTCAATAATTTCTTCAATACCAACACCTGTTTTTGCTGAAGTCAAAACTGCTTCAGAAGCATCCAACCCAATAATATCTTCTATCTCTTTTTTTACTCTTTCTGGTTCTGCACTAGGTAAATCTATTTTATTGATAACAGGTAAAATCTCTAAATCATTTTCCAGTGCCAAATAAACGTTAGCTAAAGTTTGTGCTTCTATACCTTGAGCTGCGTCAACTACTAATACCGCACCTTCACACGCAGCTAATGACCTTGAAACTTCATAAGTAAAATCGACATGTCCTGGTGTATCAATCAAATTCAGATAATATTCTAAACCATCTTTTGCAATATAATTTAAACGTACTGCCTGAAGTTTAATTGTTATTCCACGTTCACGCTCTAAATCCATATGATCTAATAACTGCTCTTCCATATCTCTTTGTTCAACTGCACCAGTATATTCTAAAATACGATCAGCTAAAGTAGATTTGCCATGATCGATATGCGCGATTATTGAAAAATTTCTAATCCTCTTTTGCCTTTCATGATCACTCATAAGATGAAGCCTCCTAGTTCAATTCAAATTACATTGCTTTATTATATCAATTTTTATTTCTTGAAACAATAAATATAAAAGTTATATAATAGTATGCGAAGCAAAAAATACAAATAAAAAATATTGATTTTCTTGCTTTATTACGTTATGCATGTTAGAATATTTCGTATTGTATTATGCTTTAATTAGTTTGTTTTCTTATTTAAAATACATATATATATTGCACCAAGGAGGTGAATGTTATGCCAAATATTAAATCTGCTATAAAACGTGTTAAAGTTAACGAAAAAAGTAAATTGAAAAATTCTGCTCAAAAATCAGCACTACGTACTTCAATCAAGAATTTTGAAGTAGCTGTTCATGATAACAATATTGATAAAGCAAAAGATTCGCTTAATGTGGCAACAAGAAAATTAGATAAAGCGGTATCTAAAGGCTTAATCAAGAAAAATACAGCTTCCAGACAAAAATCTCGCTTAACTAAAAAATTCAATAAACTTTCTAAAGTTGAAACAGCATAAATAGTAAATTAAAAAGACCAGTCATGTTCAAGTATTATTACTTGTTGTAGCTGGCCTTTTTCTTTTCGTTAAATTTACTTCTTCGTCTTGTTTGCAATCCTCAATGCAAGTTTAACTCCTAATATAGTGGCAATTGTGGCACCAATAGCCGCTCCAACATATGCCGCTAACTCATACCCTTCAAAACCAGTATTCTCATAAATATCAAAGCTGCCTAAAAAAGTTCCACCCAAAATTAAGCCCAGGTAACCGCCAACAATAACACCGACCACAAAACCTAGAAATCCACCAACGATACCCAATATTAGCTTATTTCCCATCGCTAATCAACCTCCTTTTATATGCTTTAGATAATTAACGAGTTATCTATGAATTTTTCTTAAATAGAGCATGAACATTTCTATTGCTAATATATTATCCATCTGTCCTGACTTGATTTCGTAATCTACTTCAGCTAATCTACTCAATATATTTCTTAATTGTTTTTCAGTAAATTTTTCAGCTTGTTGCAAACATATTTTGGCAGCGTAAGGGTGGATTACCATTTGTGATGCTATCTGTTTTTCTGAGTATCCTAATCGGCTAGACTCCTTTGCAATCAACATTATTCTGAATTGTTTAGCTAATAAAGCTAATATCTTAACTGGCTCTTCCTTATTTTTTAATAAATCATAAAATATCTGAAATGCTTGATCAATTTTTAAGTTAGCTACTAATTCAATTAATAAAAAAATATTATTTTCTAAAAGTCTAGTTGTTAATAACGTCACAACATCATCATCAATTAGCCCATTCTCGCCAACATATATAGCCATTTTACTTATTTCTTGAGATAATATTTGTAAATTATTTCCTACAGTATGTATCAATAATTTAGCTGCCGTTTCCGTTATATTAGAATTAGCTAATTCCGTTTTCTTTTTAACCCATTCCACTAATACCATATTGGAAAGGGGAAGAAATGCCTTAACGGTTGTTTTCTCTTTTATTAATTTCACTATTTTCTTTCTTTCATCCAGCTTAGGATAATCTACCCGAAAAATAATCGTGCTATAATCTACTGGTTGTGCTAAATAAAGTTCTAAAGCATTAGTATTATGTTCTATAGCCTTATTAATCTTTTGACCAGTAAAAAGATAAGCATTTTTAGCAATAATCAGTTTATGATTAGAAATAAATGGAGGCATTTCAGCTTCTTGAATAATTTCTTTAATTGGTGTAGTAGCTAAATCATATGTAATAATATTAAATTCTCTATCCTCTAAAGTTATTAGGGATTTAGTTAATTTATTTATTTCTTCCTGTATCAGATAAGATTCAGTACCATAAAAAATATATATATTTGATTTCATTTTCATTTTACCTCCTAATCTATTTAATTATATCATAATTAAAAAACCGTGGATAACCACGGTTTGGAAGATTTTCTATTAATCTTACGATGTAATTACTACCCTACCTTTTCCTCTGTTTTTTCAAACAAATCAATTTTATAGCTTCCAATCAAAACGTTATCTTTAGAAAATAATGAATAAATTATTTCATTTTCGTCTAGCTGATAATAATCGACATTTAAGTCATCGGCCCATGCTTTTGATGTATATATAATCTGTTCACCCTGATAAATAATAAGTTGATTGTTCTCGATTTCAATTATATATGGCAGAACATAATCTGCTTGTAATGGCATTTGAATTCCATAAGCAATTTCTTCACCCGTATTACCGTCGGCATTTTTTGCTGTTCTATCTTCTACTTCCATTGCAGAATCTTCTTGTACTGCCATGCTAAAATATGATTTATCATCATTGCTAGTTAAATTAAAATTTTGATTTATCGTAATGGTTATTGGAACGAACAATACAATTGCAGCAGCAATCAACAGTCCGTATTTTTTGAACCATTGCTTGTTAAATGTTTTTAATTTTTTATTGTTTTCCGTAATATCAATAATATTATCTAAATCAGAAATAATCTCATCTACAATGCTGATTTGGGATTTAATTGCTGACAAAGATAATAATTGATTATGAATTTCATGCATATTTACACTATATACTTTACAGCTATCGCATTCTTGTAGATGGTCGTTTAATTGCCTTTTCTCAAGTTGGTTAAGTTCGTTATCTAATTGCTGGTTGATCAATTTTTTGAAATACTCACAGTTATTCATTAGCGGCCACCTCCCGAATAATATTCATTATAAATTTTCTCACGACCACGGAATAGATAAGATTTTACTGTATTTAAAGGAATATCTAATACATCAGATATTTCGCTATAAGAAAATTCATTAACATATCTTAATATCATTACCGCTTTCATATTATCTGGTAACTGTTTAATCTTTATGATTAAATCTTCTGTCATTATTTTATTCTCTACCTCTTTTTGTGTATCCAAATAGTCGCGAACAACTAGCTCTGTACCTTCTATAGATATATCATGTTTATTACTCCTAAACTTATCCATACATAGATTAGATGTTATTCTTTGAACCCAAGTTTTAAATTGTGCCTTCTCCTCAAAAGAATCCAACTTAGTGTAAACCTTAATAAGTGCTTCCTGAGTAATATCCTTAGCATCATGCTCGTTTTTCATAAAATAAAACGCCGTACTATAAATTGATCCTTCAATACTTTTTAATAAATCTATAATTGCTTTTTTGTCACCAGCTTTTGCTAATCGAATCAATTCTCTTTGATCCACTTGGCGTGCTCCTTTTTATCTTGACGTATCATTATTAACATTTGTTTCAATTAACTGATTGATAAGTGTTTAATTATTATTCCTATTTCTATTTAGCTCATATCGATTAGGGAAAATTC
>CAZSSR010000052.1:0-9907 GCA_964609605.1 uncultured Bacillaceae bacterium
CTCAAACAATAAAAAATTATCATTCTAGTAAGGAAATCCAATATTTAGCAGAATAATTAAAAGTAATACCTTATATATTACCATTATTTATTATACCATAATAAATTAATTAATGTGTTTTTTCAATTTTTAAAGCATATATTTTGTAACATAGGTTATTATTTGCTATATTAATATTATCTTTTAAATTTAAATATGCTTTCGATAGGAGATTTAACATGAAGCTGAGAGTGTGGATAATCAGGTTTTCTTTATTTTTAGTTATTACTATTTTGTCACTATTAATTTCTTTAGTTTTAGATAATTCATATATTATTAACTATATAAATACAACATTTATTATTGGATTATTCTTCCTTGTATTTAGTGGTACGTCATATATAATCATTTTTGGTTTTTTTAAAGTCTTTGCATCAGGCTTTAAAATTATCTTTAATAGAAATGATGAATATATTGACAAATCACATTGGAGCTACGACAAAGTTGATAACCAAAGTGAAAAAATAGACCCATTACGTTATAAAGCAAAAAAAGAGCTGTTTATTTACCTCCCCTTAACGGTCGGGCTATTACTAATTCTTCAATCCATAATCATCCTATTAATATAAATGACATGCAACAAAATGTTCTGGTTTAACCTCTTTAAATTCAGGTCTTACCTCAGAACAAATATCCATTACTTTTGAACAACGCGTTCTAAATGGACAACCACTAGGAGGATTAATCGGGCTTGAAACATCTCCCTCTAAAATTATTCTTTGACGTGATCGTTCAATATTTGGATCAGGAATTGGAATAGCAGATAATAATGCCTCTGTATATGGATGTAGAGGATCATCGCTTAATATTACACTATCAGCTAATTCTACAATATGACCTAAATACATAACTGCTATGCGGTCGCTTATATGCTTTACCATTGATAAATCATGTGCAATAAACAAGTACGTTAAATCTTTCTCCTTTTGGAGATCCTGAAGTAAATTTACAACCTGTGCCTGAATTGAAACATCCAAAGCCGAAATAGGCTCATCGCAAACTATAAAATCTGGATCAACCGCTAATGCTCTTGCAATACCGATTCTTTGGCGTTGACCACCGCTAAACTCATGTGAGAATCGATTAGCATGTTCTTTATTTAACCCAACAGTTTCTAATAGGTCATATACTCTTTCTAATCTTTCCTTTCCTTTATAAAGCTTATGAATATCTATTCCCTCTCCAACAATATCAGCAACTGTCATCCTAGGATTTAATGATGCATATGGATCTTGAAATATCATTTGCATCTGCCTATTAAATTTCTTTAGCTCCTTACGATTATATCCAGCAATATTTTCATTTTTATAAATAATTTCGCCTTCAGTCGGCTCATACAATCTAATAATAGTCCTACCAGTAGTAGATTTTCCACAACCAGATTCACCAACTAGTCCAAACGTTTCACCTTTTTTTATAGAAAAACTAACACCGTCTACTGCTTTCACAATTCCTGCTGAAACCTTGAAATATTTTTTTAAATTCCTAACTTCTAATATAATTTCGTTATTATTCTCCATTGCTCGCACCTCCTATCTTTATAGGTAAATCTTCCTTAGGTGCATATTTATGTTGTAACCAACAATACACTTTATGGTCATCTGTTAAAACAGTTTCATCCGGAATAAGTTGCGTACATATTTCCATAGCATATTCACATCTTGGATAAAAAGCACATCCAGAAGGTGGTTCAATCATATCGGGAGGTGTCCCTTCGATTGATAATAAATGCGTACCTTTTGAATCAAGTCTTGGCACCGAGCGTAATAATGCCCATGTATACGGATGCTGAGGATTATAAAAGATATCATCTTTAGTTCCCATTTCAATTATTTTACCTGCATACATAACAATAACTCTTTGGGCTATGTTTGCAACCACTCCCAAATCATGGGTTATTAAAATAATTGAAGTATTTAATTTTTTTTGTAAATCCTTCATTAATTCTAATATTTGTGCCTGAATTGTTACATCTAATGCAGTAGTGGGTTCATCAGCAATTAAAAGATTTGGATTACAAGCTATAGCAATCGCAATCATAGCTCTTTGTCTCATACCACCGCTGAATTCATGAGGATATTGTTTAATTCTAATTTCCGGGTTAGGAATACCAACTAGTCGTAACAATTCTATAGATCTTTTCCTAGCTTCTATTCTCCCTAAATTTTGATGCTTTATCAGTCCTTCTGAAATTTGTCTGCCAACAGTCATTGTAGGATTTAAAGAGGTCATGGGGTCTTGAAATATCATTCCTATTGATGAACCACGAACCTTTTCCATCTGTTTATTTGATAATTTTAATAAATCTCTATCTTCAAAAAATATTTCGCCTTTTTTGTAGACTCCAGGTGGTGTAGGAATCAGTTGCATAATAGATTGTGCTGTAACACTTTTCCCACTACCTGACTCACCAACAATCGCAATTGCTTCTCCCATATTAACATCAAATGATAAACCTCTTATTGCCTTAACTTCACCAGCATATGTTAAGAAGGAGACTTCCAAATCTTTTACCTTAAGTATTTTATTTGACATTATTTTTCTCCCCCATTAATTCCTTAATTTAGGATCCAAGGCATCTCTTAACCCATCACCAAAAACATTAAAAGCAAACATGGTCAAAGAAATTAATACCGCAGGAAATATTAACCTCCACCAATAGCCAGTCAACATAACACTAACCCCATCGTTTATCATCGAACCCCAACTTGTATCTGGTGGCGATACACCTAATCCAATAAAACTTAAAAAAGCCTCAGCAAATATAGCAGATGGAATCGTCAATGTTAAATTAACAATTATCGTGCCAGAAGAATTAGGAATCAAATGCTTAGCTAAGAGTCTTTTTGTACTAGCTCCTAAAGTCCTAGCAGCTAAAACAAACTCCATTTCCTTTAGCTGTAATATCTGCCCTCTTACCAAACGCGCCATTCCTACCCAACCCGTTGCCGTAATTGCAATTATAATTGTCAATATACCTTGCCTCTCCATAACTACCATAATTAGAATAACTACAAGTAAATAGGGCAAAGCATATAAAACATCTACTATTCTCATCATAATCTGATCAACTTTTCGACTACTATAACCAGATATACCACCATAAATAACTCCAATAACTAAATCTATCATTGCTGCAAAAAAACCAATTAATAATGATGTTCTTCCACCATACCAACAACGAACAAAAACATCTCTACCTAAATGATCAGTCCCAAACCAATGCTCAGATGAAGGTGCTTGATTTTGATCTACTAATACTTGTCCCGCGTTAGTATAAGGAACCATATGAGGTCCCACCATAGCCATAAAAATCATTAACAATATAATAAATAATCCTATCATAGAAAGCTTGTTTTGCTTTAATCTTCTCCAAGCATCTTTTAAAAGGCTCGAGCTTGGTCTAACTATACCTTCAGCTTGTATTCTATCAACCTCAATGCGCTTGAACATGTCTTTAGTTATTAAATCTGGCATTCTATTCTCCCCTAACCCCAAGCTTAATTCTAGGATCAATTAACCCATATAGAATATCTACTATAAAATTAGCTATAATTAAAATAGCACCATAAAAAATAGTTGTACCCATAATTACGGGATAATCCCTGTTACCTACACTTTTAACAAAATATTTACCCATTCCAGGTATAGCAAATATTTCTTCAATTACAAATGTTCCAGTCAAAAGAGTAGCAGTTAATGGTCCTAAAATAGTAATTACTGGCATGATAGCATTTCTTACTGTATGTCTCCATACTATAGTAAAACTATTTAACCCTTTTGCTTTTGCAGTCTTAATATAATCCTGATTTAAAACTTCTAACATATTTGAACGCATCAACCGTGCAACAACTGCAGTAGAATGTGCACCCAAAGCAATTGCAGGTAAAACCATATAAGAGAAAGATTCCCACCTAGCTATCGGAAACCAATTAAGAGTTACAGCAAATATGAGAATCAGAAGTGGTCCCAAAACAAGATTCGGTATTGATACACCTAGTACTGCTATTCCCGTCGCGGTATAATCAATAAAGGTATTACGTTTTAAAGCCGCTATAATACCTAAAAATAAACCTGTTACTATTGCAAACCCTAAAGCTAAAAGCCCTAAAGTGGCTGAAACTGGAAAATGTTGCCTAATAATATCATTTACAGTTCTAGTTTTAGAAAAATATGAAGGACCTAAATCAAAATGAACCAAATTCACCAAATAAGTTGTATATTGTTCAGGTAAAGATTTGTCTAGCCCATAAAACTTTTCTAAATTTTCTAAAGTTGCTGCTGGCATAGTACCCTCTTTAGAAAAAGGACTACCAGGTGCCAAATTCATCAATAAGAAGGTTATAGTTATTACTACCCACAAAGTAACTATTAACATTACTATTCTTTGAGTTAAAAATTTAAGCAAATATAAACACCTCCATAAATTGATAATCAAATAGGTTCACATTGAAAAAAAATAACTATCACCATGGATAGTTATATAATAAGAATATAATTATTAATATTTCTTATTAATAAACCAACCCACAAGAAAAATAATAAATATTATACACAAAGAAATATATTTACTAAATTATTAATTACAAATTACTCATAATTTAGAATTAATAATTTAGTAAAATAAAATAAACGCTAACATTAAGGATTATACTAAATTCCATAACACTAGACAAGTAAAAATATTAATTAAAAAAAGGTGGTATGTATATACATACCACCTTTTTTTATAAAATCATTTAAAATTAATTCTATTTGTTAAGTAAATCTCCATTATATTCGCGGAAATCCACTCCCATATCGATTGAAGCCCCTGGTGGTACCCAACCAGTAGCTGGTAATTGACCACCCTTTAGAATTTGATTAACTAAAGCTTCACGATCAATAGCAAGTGAAAATGCTTTACGAATATTTTCGTTGCCAAAAATTGGATCATCATTATTAAATAGATACATATACGTTCCTAAAATCGGAACAGATGTAGCTTCTCCAGATTGTAATAATTCATATGTTAACTCATTAGGAGCAACATCCATATGAATTTCGTTATTTTTGTACATTTGATAAGCTGTATTATCATCAATAACCATCAACCATTTGATTTGATTTAATTTAACAGCATCTTTATTCCAATAGTTTTCATTTTTAACAACTATTACTTCATCATCATGTTTCCAATCCGAAAGTGTGAAAGGACCATTGCTTACATAAGTACTTGCCTCAGCAGACCAATCTGCATTAGCTGTTGCAACTTTCTCATTAACTGGATAATAACTACCAAATGCAGTTAATTGTAAGAAATATGGAGTCGGAGCTTCTAATACTACTTGTAAAGTTTTGGCATCAAGAGCCTTTACTCCAACTTCGTCAGCAGTTCCATCTCCTGAATTATACGCTTCGCCATTTTTCAAATAGTATAATTGATAAGCATAATCTGCAGCTGTTTCAGGATCTAATACATGCTTCCAAGCATATTCGAAATCTCCAGCAACTACAGCATCGCCATTAGACCATTTTGCATCATCTTTCAATGTAAAAGTATAGGTAAGCTGATCATCACTAATTGTCCAATCTTCAGCCATACCAGAGCCTTTTACAACCTTACTATTTTGATCTAATCTTACAAGTCCTTCTGAGATAGCGCGTAATATTTCAAATGATGTTGTATCTGTTGCTTGAGCAGGATCTAAACTTGGTGGTTCTGTACGTGCGTTTAAAATTAAGTTATTTCCTGCAGCTTCATCTTCAAGATATGCCCAACTATAATCTGTTGCACCATCACCATGAAGAACAACACCTTTAACATAATCATGCTTCACTTTAACTTCTGTATAAAAATAGATTGGTGCCATTGGCATTTCATCAAGCAGAATTTTTTCCGCTTTTGATAATGCTTCTAAACGTATTTGTTGATCACCAGTAGCTTTAGCTTCAGCAAGCAATGCATCATATTCAGCATTACTATAATTAGCATGATTATTACCACCGTCAGTAATAAAATAATCCATAAAAGTCATTGGATCCATATAGTCACCTAACCAGCCAAGACGACCAATTTGATAATCCCCTGCAACTAATGATTCTAAATAAACCTTCCACTCTTGATTATTTAGTTCAACATTTACACCTAAGTTAGTAGCCCACATTGCTTGTACTGCTTCAGCTATCTTTTGGTGTGCTTCGTTCGTGTTGTAACTAAGTTTAACTGTTGGTAATTCTTCAAGCCCTAATTCTTTTAAACCAGCTTGTAGATAATCATATGCAGCACTAGGCTCTATTCCATTTTCTGGCTCTTCTTCACTACCACATCCGACGAGACCAAAACTTGCTACTAAAGTAATAGCAAGCATAATTAGTAACCATTTACTAGCTCTCTTCATTAAATTAATACCCCCTTAGTATTTTGTTTATTTATATTTAGGTTGAATAATCAACCATATAAATAACTTCTTAAAATTTATACTCAAATAAATTACAACAAATTTATTTAAAATAATCTAATATATTAAGAATTCATATTTAAAAAAATTTTTATATATAAATCTAACGCTAACTCCATTTATCCAATATTATCATATCTTCTTATCAATTACCACAAAAAAGGCCTTTTCATATGCAGTACTAATTTAGGTAACATTAAGTATTAAGTTGTAGCATATTTACCTTCTTCTTGTAAATATAAATCATTACCTAATATATCGTTTACCACTATAGCAGAAAAATTATTTACAGTCAGTTTTCTAATTGCTTCTGCCCCTAAGTCATTGTATGCTATTATCTCCGATTTTTCGATAGTTTTCGCTATTAGTGCAGCTGCACCACCAATAGCTACAAGATAAACTGCTTTATTTCTAATCATCGATTCTTTAACCACTTCGTTTCTTCTACCCTTGCCTATCATACCCCTTAAACCATGCTCCAGAAGAAGAGGCGAGTATTTATCCATTCTATAACTTGTAGTGGGCCCAGCTGATCCTATAGGTTTACCTGGCTTTGCTGGACTAGGTCCCATAAAATAGATTAATTGATTTTCTAAATTAAAAGGAAGTTCTTCACCCTTTTCAATCAGTTCTACTAATCTTTTGTGAGCAGCATCTCTTGCCGTATAAATTATACCTGTGATATATACCTGATCCCCAGCCCTGAGGTTAGATACATCTTTTTCAGTTAATGGTGTTTTTAAATATATTGTTCCCATCAAACATTCTCCTTATAAAATTACCTCTTTATGTCTACTTGCATGACAATTAATATTTACAGCAACAGGTAAAGTAGCAATATGTGTTGGAAATATTTCTATATGAACATCTAATGCTGTAGTATTACCACCCAAACCTTGTGGCCCAATGCCTGTTTTATTAATCTTAGTTAATAATTCTTCTTCTAATAAGGCAATGTCCAACAGCTTATTCCTATGATCGATGTCCCTAAATAATGATTTTTTTGCTAAATAAGCTGCTTTCTCAAATGTCCCACCTATCCCAACTCCTACAATTATTGGTGGGCAAGGGTTAGGACCAGCTATTTTTACACATTCAATAATAAAATCTTTTGCTCCTTCAATTCCGTCAGATGGTTTTAACATTTTTATAAAAGACATATTTTCACTGCCACCACCTTTAGCAGCCATTTTTATTTTCAAATTTTCTCCATCTACTATTTCTACATAAATAATAGCAGGTGTGTTATCACCAGTATTTATCCTTTGAAAAGGATGCCTAACAATTGATTTCCTTAGATATCCCTCTTCATATCCTCTTCTTACACCTTCATTTATTGCTTCGTTTAAATTTCCACCTACTACATGAACATCCTGACCTAATTCTAAATAAAAAACTGCAAAACCAGTATCCTGACATATTGGAACTTGTTCTAAACGAGCAATTTCTTGATTTTCAATTATTTGATTAAGAATATTTTTCCCTATCGGCGATTGCTCATTTTTTTCAAATTTTATCAAAGCATCTTTTACATCAATATTCAAATCAAAGTTGCTTTCTTTAACCATATTTGAAATTGCTCCAATAATTTCTTCAATATTTATCTCTTTCATTTTCCTGTCCCCACATAATATTTTTTAAAAAAATTCAAATCTAGAGGTTCCCAAATATACAAAATTACATATTCTTAATTAATTCCGATCCAAATTCCGAGCATTTTAATTCAATTGCATTATCCATCATTCTTGCAAAGTCATAGGTTACTTTTTTACTTAAAATAGTTTTTTCCATAGAGCTAATTATATAATCCGCTGCTTTATCCCAGCCAATATATCTTAACATCATTTCACCTGATAATATAATTGATGATGGATTAACTTTATCTAATCCAGCATATTTGGGAGCAGTTCCATGAGTAGCTTCAAATATAGCTATGCCCGTCATGTAATTAATATTAGCTCCTGGAGCTATACCTATACCACCAACTTGGGCAGCTAAAGCGTCGGAAATATAATCACCGTTCAAGTTAAGTGTTGCAATTACATCATATTCTTTGGGCCTTGTTAAAATTTGTTGTAAAAACGCATCAGCTATAACATCTTTTATAATTATTTTACCAGAAGCTATTGCCTCATTTTGTTTTTTATTAGCTATCTCAACGCCATCTTTTTCAGAAATCCGATCGTATTGATTCCAAGTAAATACCTTATCTGCATATTCCTCTTCTGCAAGCTCATATCCCCAGTTTTTAAAGGCACCTTCTGTATATTTCATAATGTTACCTTTATGTACTATTGTGACGCTTTTACTATTATTATTAATAGCATGTTCTATTGCTGCACGCACCAAACGATATGTACCCTCTTTTGAAACAGGTTTTATTCCAATCGATGATGATTCTGGAAAACGTATTTTTGTTACACTTAGCTCACTTTGTAGAAAATCGATTATTTTTTTTGCTTTTTCAGATCCTGCTTCCCACTCTATTCCCGCATATATATCCTCAGTATTTTCTCTAAATATAATCATATTTACCGATTCCGGGTGTTTTACGGGAGATGGTACCCCTTTAAACCAACGAACTGGTCGAACACATGAATATAAATCCAATTCCTGTCTTAACGCAACGTTAAGTGAGCGAAAACCTCCTCCAATGGGTGTAGTTAGTGGTCCCTTTATTCCCACCAAATATTCACGCATTGCAGTAAGAGTATCATTTGGAAGCCATTCGCCCCATTTATTATATGATTTTTCTCCTGTATAAACCTCATACCAGGCAAGTTTTTTCTTACCATCATATGCTTTATCTACTGCAGCATCTAAAACTTTCTTTGCTGATGCCCATATATCAGGCCCTGTCCCATCACCTTCAATAAAAGGAATGATTGGGTTGTCTGGTACCTGTAATTTTCCATTTTTAATTGTTATCTTTTCTCCACAAGTTGGTATATCATATTTTTCGAACACAGTCATTAAATTGCCTCCTATTTATTTATATATTCTTAACCTCATGTAACTATCTTTCCTCTATTGAAATATACTTTTGATCAACTTTTCCAGTATATTCTGAACGAGGTCTAAAAATCTTATTATTTTCATATTGTTCCATTATATGTGCTGTCCAACCTGACATGCGACTTATTACAAAAATAGGTGTAAATAATTCCTTTGATATCCCCAAATAATCATATACAGATGCAGAATAGAAATCTACATTTGGCATCAAATTCTTCTTATAAAATACATATTTCTCAATTCTCTCAGATAAATCATAGCATTTCATATTCCCAACTTCGTCTGCTAGTTCCTTAGAAATAATCTTTAAATGTTTGGTACGTGGGTCACCTTGTTTGTAAACCCTATGTCCCATTCCCATTATCTTTTCATTATTATTTTAAGTAATTTGGTTTTAAAAAATGTTTTGAATG